>CAIQUD010000001.1 GCA_903874965.1 uncultured Actinomycetes bacterium
AAATCGAAGTGCCAATTCCCCCCACCTGTCACGCTTGGTGCACGCTCTTTGTGAACTGTCCTGGCTGCCTTCGCTTGCCGCCCGACAACCGCCCGATCGCAGGGAGTTGGTCCGGAACACCACACTTCCATCTGCTGTCCGTTTTCTATCCCTCGTGAACCTTCTCTGGAATGATCAACACAGAGAATCAATCTTTCGAACGGAGCACACGCAATGGCCACAAACACCACGGTCCGATTTGACTTCGAAATCAAGGTCAACGATCTCGAGCGATTTAAAGAACTCGTTGCGAAGTGCGTCACCATCAGCAACGAGGAAGAGGGGACGCTCCTCTATGACTGGTATCTCGATGAAGCAGCTGGCGAAGCCCACCTCGTTGAAGCGTATGCATCCGTCGAGGCACTCTTGGTCCATGTGAGAGGACCGGTATTCACCGAAGTTGGTCCCGAACTCCTCCAGACCTGCACCTTTGTCACTGCGAATGCCTATGGAGAACTACCCGCCCGTATGACCGAAGGACCTGGCCTCTGCCCAACGAAGTATTGGGGAAATTCAATGGCAGCACTTGAACCTCGCTGACGAGTCCTGAGACGCACACGCCCTTGAACAACTATCCGAAGACGCTCACCGAACTGTTGGATGTTGCAACGGCGACATATCCCCAATCGCTCGCCCTTGTTGATGGTCAGACTTCGTGGACATTCGCGGAGCTCACCGCGAATGCCTTCGAACGGGCGCAATTTCTCCGACAGCAGGAAACCGCTCCCCAGCGAGTTGCGATCATCGCAGAGAACTCGGCCGACATGGTGGGCCAGATCTACGGCGTCGCTCTCGCCGGAGCAACAGCAGTCATGATCAATGCTCGGCTCAAGCCAAGAGAACAACGAGTCTTGCTTGAGCGTTCAAAAGCCACGTGCTGGGTCGGTGATGCACCGTTCATTGAGGCACTCCTAGAACTCGGGCCACTCCCCTGGGGCGTGAGGGCCACCGACCTCGAGACAGCACGCACTGCTGTTGAAGGAACCTTCGAACCAGCACAACTGGACGTTGATGGCCCTGGGTGGTTGCTCTACACGAGTGGCACAACTGGTGTCCCAAAGGGCGTTCTTTTGAGTCAGGGAAACCTTCTTGCCGGAGCGGCCAATGCCGGAGCGGCAAGACAACTCGGCGAGGACGAAGTCCTCGGTCTCCCGTTTCCGCTCTTTCACATTGCTGCAACCAACCTCCTCATGTGTCACCTCGTTGGTCGCCCGGTGATTTTGATTACCGGCTTCGAACCAGACGTGGTCTCGCGCCTGATTGAGCAGAACAAGATCACGTCGCTCTCGCTCGCCCCGACGATGGTTCGGCGATTGGTCGACTATCAAGCAACGAGTCCGACGGACCTGTCAACACTTCGAACCATCTACTACGGCGCCGCTCCCATCACGCCGTCACTGCTTCGCGAGGCCAGCGACGTCCTCAAGTGCTCGTTTTCGCAAGGGTATGGAATGACCGAGGCTTCGGGTAACGCAGTCTTTCTTGATGCCGTTGCCCATCGCCAGGGACTTGAGGGTGAGCCTGAACTTCTGACCCAAGCTGGCTCCCCAGGTCCACTCACCACCTTGAGAATTGTTGACGAAACCGGGAGAGAGGTCCCGGTTGGCGTCATTGGCGAGGTCACGCTCGCAGGACCACAAATCACTTCCGGGTATGACCCTGAGGAGGGTGTTGCTGAGGCGGAATTCTGCCTTGGCGGTGGCTTCCGAACGGGAGATCTGGGCGTATTGAACGAGAGCGGCGTGCTTCGGATCGTCGATCGGAAGAAGGACATCATCATCACCGGCGGAGAGAACGTCTCCTCGGTCGAAGTTGAACAGGCGCTCTGCGAGCTGCCCGAGATTTCAGCTGCAGCTGTTGTTGCTCGACCTGACCCTCACTGGGGCGAGGCAATCGTTGCAGTCGTGGTGCCGACAGAAGTGCCCTTTGATGAAGATCAGGTCCGCAAAGTACTTCGGTCTCGCCTCGCCCCGTTCAAACAACCGAAGGACTATGTCCTCATTGATCACTTACTCGTGAACGCCACTGGAAAGGTCGACAAAGTCGCGCTTCGCGCACTCGTTCTCAACGCCTCAACGGCTGACGACACCATCTAGGGAATTGGTCGCGCTCAGCGCAGTACAACGGAACAGGTGGGCAATCTCTCCTCAAGGGCGCTGCCTAGGATGAGGCGGTGAAGCGGACCAGGCGTTCTGAGAACCAGTTGATGACTCGTTCTTCTTTGGCATGGCGTTGACGACTCCTGACGAAATCGGGTCCGAGCGATCCGCAGAACTGGTCACGACCACTGACCGACTCCTTGAGCACCTTCACCTCCACGAAGGCGAGCCTCGATACGGCCTCGATACAGAGTTTGCCAATCAAAAGACCTATTACCCAAGGCTTGCGCTCATCCAGATTGCGTGGCCGGATTCGGTGATCTTGATTGATCCCTTCACGGTTGATTGCACCCAGCTGCGAAGCTTGTTTGACGGTCCGGGCATTGCAATTATCCACTCCGCGCAAAACGATTTGGAAGTTCTCGACCACTCCCTCGGCATGAAACCGAGCAAACTCTTCGACACCCAGGTGGCTGCACTGCTCCTCAACTATGAAGGACTCTCACTCCAGCACCTCACCTCCACGCTTCTCGGTATTGACTTGGACAAGGGACAGCAAAACCAAGACTGGACCCGACGCCCCCTCAGTGACCGTGCGCTCAAGTACGCGGCCGAAGACGTACTTCACCTCTTTGCTCTTATGGACTTGCTCTCCGAGGCACTTGCAGCCAAGGGCCGGGTTATGGCACTTGACGAAGAGTGCGAATTCCTCCTCGCAGCGCCATCCTCTCGACTCGAGCCAGACCGAGCTTGGTGGCGGCTGAGCGGGCGAGAAACAATTCCTCCAACTGCCCGGCTCTTCGCCGCCCACCTCGCTCGAACCCGCGAGGAACTCGCCGAGCAATTGGACCTACCAAAGCGCAAGTTGCTGCGAGATGAGCACCTCATTGCGCTGGCAACGAACCCGCCGACCTCACTCGGGGCACTTCGATCGAAGCTCTCGCGTTCTGGAGTCGAGGACCGAGACGTGAACCTGTTCTGGGAGGCGGTGCAAGCAGCCAACCGCGGAGAAGCGCCTCACTTGATCGCTTCGGAACGAAGTGGGGATCGTGACGATCTTCGGCCCATCATCGCCAAACTGCAGGTCGCTGTCACGGCAATCGCGACCGAGCAGGAGATCAATCAAGGGTTCCTTGCGAGTCGCAGAGATCTCGTCGCACGCCTGAACGGACAGCCCTCGAAGTTCGATGCGGCATGGCGCCAGGCGCTTGTCACTGAGCCCATCGATCAGATAATCAGTGCATGGCGAGCCACGACACCTGCAAGTGACACCGAACTCAACAACCAAGCACCCGATTGAGAAGGAAGAACCCCATGGTGAAGAAGAGCACCGCCGAATCAGCGAAGTGGACTGATCATGGATCAACAACACCGCCGAAGGCACTTCCACCATTAAGCGACGCGATGTACAACAAGGAACTCCTTCGTCTCCAAGTTGAACTCACGAAACTCCAAGAGTGGGTGAAAGCAACCGGTGCACGAGTCGTCGTGGTGTTCGAAGGTCGAGATGGTGCTGGAAAGGGCGGGACCATCGCAAGAATCACGCAGAACACCAATGCTCGGATTGTTCGTGTCGTGGCGCTTCCCGCCCCAACCCCGCGCGAGCAGGGCGAGTGGTACTTCCAGCGATATGTGGCCCACCTTCCGGCTCGTGGGGAGATCGTGTTGTTTGACCGTTCTTGGTATAACCGCGGCGGTGTGGAATCGGTCATGGGGTTCTGCACTGAAGCAGAACGTGATCTCTTCCTCCAGCAATGTCCCGTTTTCGAAGAGATGCTGCTCGACGATGGCATTTATCTCTTCAAGTACTGGTTCTCCGTGAGCGAAGAGGAGCAGGAGCGACGCTTTCAGGCTCGACTCAACAATCCCCTCAAGCGTTGGAAGCTCTCCGAAATGGACCTCGAAGCACGGAGTCGTTTCGAGGACTTCTCGAAAGCCAAGGACCTCATGTTCGAAGCGACCGACACCGCTCGGTCTCCTTGGATTGAAGTTCCTTCAGATTCGAAGCGCCACGCACGGATCAACATGATCTCGCACCTGTTGAGCCAACTTCCCTATGACGACGTCATCAACCCGCCAATTGAACTGCCCCCGCGGGCACCGAGCACTGGGTATGTTCGACCACCACTCGATCGCTATACCTATGTGCCAGACGCTGCGAGTCTGCTGGTCGAATCAGCACCGGAGCCAGCGAAGACACCTGTCTTGAAGAAGGCCCTCAGAGCAAAGCGCACTGCCAAGAAGCGTTGAGGCTCTGAAGGGATCGAAGCATCCCCGCCTTTGGTAGATCAAACCTTTACGACTCGGTCTCGGCGAGACAGGACCGCTGGACCACCGTGAAGCGAACTACGAAACTCGCTCAATGATGATCGCTGGAGCCATTCCACCAGCTGCACACTGCGTCACGAGTCCATAGCGACCACCGGTGCGCTCGAGTTCATCGAGGCACGTGCCAATCAGGATCGAACCAGTCGCTCCAATTGGGTGGCCA
>CAIQUD010000002.1 GCA_903874965.1 uncultured Actinomycetes bacterium
ACAAGATCAGCAATCACCGATCGTCGCACCTCTCCAGCAGGTGCCCCGCTCGTTGAAGAGAAGTCGTAATGAAGTTCGCCTGACTCCGTTGCCAGCAACCCAATCTCTTGAGTGAGATCGCGAACTTCGAGCCCCGAACCGGACTGATCCGACACACCCGAAGTGACGGGCTGATACCGAATTGGCTCGACCTCGTTCGCAATGGAATCGAGCGTGCTCGAAAAGCCCCATTGTCGTGCGAGGGTGATGGTTGACCCTGCGCTCCCAATCGTCATGGTCGAGAGCCGCTCATGGACGCCCTCATCTTCTGCCAAGGTAAACAAGGCATTCACCGATGCGACGAGCTGAGGCGTCGACCTGAAGTTGGTCGTTAACTCGGCTCGACGGTAGGGGCCAGTTCCAGCTTGAGCTTTGCGAAGAAGTCGCTGGAAGATCACGACATCGCCACCTCGAAAGCCGTAGATCGCCTGCTTAGGATCACCAACCGCAATGACGGGAACGTGTCCGACAAAGGCCTCTTCAAAGATCGCCCACTGTGCTGCATCGGTGTCTTGAAACTCATCGATCAAGACAAATCGGTACGCGGAACGAAGCGAGGAACTTGCGGTTCCAACGGCATCGAGTGTGCCGGCATAGACCTCTGCGATGAGCTGGTCGAAGGTGGTGATGGCGTCGAGGTGCATGGTGGTCGCGACGCGATCTTCAGTCTCTTGCACGAGTTCACGGAGCAGTTGGCGTGACCCCTCGATTCCTGTTGCGGCGAGCCGAAGTTGAACGAGTTCGGTGGCGTCCGTTCCTCTCGGGAGTCCACCAAGTCCTGCCACCGAGGCGGCGGTGCTCCTGATGCGCTCTTGCAAGGTGTTGAGCGAGAGTCCTTCTTCCAAGAGCTGCTCCATCACTGCCGGCTCCTGCAAGACCAGACGGGTCAAGGTCTCATTGACGGCACGCTCGTAGAGCGAGCTCCCCGACATCGGCGTTCTTGAACTGAGGCCACCAACCATTGCTGCAAACGAGTGGATCGTTCTGGCGTTGACTTCATCGAGGCGAGCAAGAACTTCCCGCTGTCGCTTGAGGAGCTTCGCTCGCTCATCCGGACTCGTGATCATTGGATCAAGCAGTGTTGCGGACCAGGCATCGGTTGCCCCATTCGAGGAGGTCCCGGCAAGTAGTTCGCCGAGCTCTGCGACTCGTGAACGGAGCCTCGTCTTGAGTTCGCGCGCCGCTGCTCGTGAAAACGTGACCATCAATAACTGGGAAGGATCGTGCTCGGGATCCTCGAGTAACCATCGTGTCGCCAAGTGCGCGATCGTCCACGTTTTGCCGGTCCCGGCCGAGGCTGAAATCAGGAGCACTGACGAATCGAGTTCTGAAAGATCGCCAAGGAGTGGATCAAAGGAAGCAGTCATGAGTCGTCCTTCACGAGCAACGTGCCTGGCGCCGGTGTGCTGCTTGTTACGAATCCCGAATGCCTCTGGCTTAAGGCTGCGCTAGCCGGCCGGTTAGTTTGAGACGCAAACGAGTACGCCACACCTTGCGCAGCCTTCCTCAACGATTCGGCAAGCTCAGAGAAACTTGTCTCGGCACACAACTCCTCAAAGGTGAGTGGGAAGAGCAATTGGTGCACCACCGTTGATGCCTCGCCGAGAACCCTTGGGGTTGACGGTATCCACAACTCCTTTGGCTCCAAGTGTTCACTGGCAGAGAAGTTCTCAAACGCGACGGCTTCAGATGTCTTTCGAAACAGCGCGAGTGGGTGCTCAAACCCCAACGTGAAGAGTGACCAGAGCACGTCCAGTTGCTCGATGGGAGTCCGCCCACCCGTGAGTGCCTTCGCCCTGCGCACCTGCATCGTTGGATTGAGGACGTAGGCACCAACGGGGACGAATCCTCCCCCGCTCACTCGCTTAACGGCCGTCGTTCGATCTGGAAGATGGAAAGTCGTGATGGCGCATATTCGGTCCGGGAAGAGCGCCTCGAGCGTCAATAGGTCAAGCAGATCACCCACGATCCGTCCGTTGTGTGAGGCGGCATCCGTCGCAACCGATGGTCGATACCTAAGCAGGTGAACCTCCGACGTTGCCGTTGATTCCACGATGCCGCCCAAGTGCTCGGGCCGCAATGGTGCCACGGTGCCCGCAAGCAGCAGTGAGCTACCGCCTGAAAGGAGAAGCGTTGGTTGCACCTCATGCATGGACCGTGCAAGCAGCGAATACTCCGCAACATCAAAGGCGAGATTGAACGTGAAGAGATCAAGTTTGGTCTTGAGGTCATCCTCGAGCCAGAGTCGAGGCGGGACATCACCGGCGAATTCTTCGCTCTTGCTAAGGCGAGCAAAGAGTTCGTGCGTTTCTTCCTGCCAAGAAGCGAACGCCGCTTGGTAGGAGTCTTCGCCGCTTGCTTGCTCAAGAATTGTTGACCAAGAAGGGAGCTGAAGCGCAGCTTCGGTAAACGCCTCCCTGAATCGATACTTGGTCAAGCCGTCGACTGAAAGAGCGGGGCGCACGGGCGGCACCTCGAGTGACCGAGGGATACTCAGGTTTCGAGCATTGCGAAGATGGAAGCCCACTGGATCTCGAAAGAACGACCGCAGGTCGTCAATTCCCGCCGACTGTGGCGCAGGCTGTAGCGGTGCCTCTGGAAGTGGGTCAGGTGGTTGCTGAAGTTCCCGGAGCCTGATGTCGTAACGAGGATGTTGGTGGCCACCGCCGAAACCGTGCCGACGAGCATGGTGGAATTGTTCATGAAGCAGCGCCTCGACGGTCTCGCCGTGTTCTTCTGGCACTGACTTGGCGCTCACGGCTGCTTCGAGCAGTTCGCTCAACGCAATCGGCGGATCAAGCGGCTGCCCTGTAGTTTCGTCCGTCACATTCCACGAGACCAACAGTGTTTCTCTTGCCGCAAACACCGCCCCAAGGAGCGCTCCCATTGCGGTTCTTCTTGGATCCGGGTCTCCAAGCTGACTCGCAGGCCCTGTCTTTCGGTCGGGTTCAACATGAGCCATCACTTGGCTTGAGAGCATGGCTTGAGGGAGCAGTTCTTCATCGAGACCCAGAATCGCGACTACCCGATGTGGCACCCATGAGAGTGCTTCGAGTCCAGCTACAAGGACGCCACGCCGACCAAAAACTCGAGTCCCATTTCCTTGGCCCGAAACCGTTGTCCAGAACTCCACGAATTGTTCGAAACCGAGATCTGCTCCTCCGGCTCCATCGAGCACGACACACGCACGCCGCATTCGATCGAGCATCCGCTCAAACGAGTCGTCGCTGTCATGACGCTTTGCCAGTGTGGACATCCACCGATTTAAGGAATCGAGCCAATCAGGAAGCGAGCGTTTCACTCCTGCTCCACTCGCACCTCCGGGCCTCAAGTGATCTTCGGCTTCTAAGAGTCTGAAGAGTGACTGCACGGCTCCAAAGACGGAGAGGTCATGCGGTTCTCCGAGCGACCTGACCTTGAGGGCCTCATCACCATCGACCTCGAGCGCTTCAGGTGGAAAGAGTGTCGTCGACACAATGGCGTCACTCACTCGAGACCACGTCCCAATATCAAATTGGAAGTCACCTTGAGGACCGGAGGGATAGACGCCAAAGCGAGCTCGCTGTTCGGCAGAGACACCAAAGATCAGCTTTCCCTCATCGGCGCGCCGGGAGAGTGTCTCGATATCTTCGCCACTCAGGCCAAGTGTTTCCGCAACCGATGGATACGACAGCAACGAAACGACCTGGGCCACGGTTGCGTAGTTCCCAATCAGCTGAAGGAGTGCAATCGACGCCAAGAGACGGTTTCGAAGGCCACTCGGTGCGACCTCAAGGAGCTCAAAGGGCAGCCGTGGCCCTTGTTCCCCCTGCCAACTCTGATAGTTCCAGTGACGTTCGAGCGCAGCTTGGAAGGCTGGAGGATCCGGGCAAACAACGAGCATTTCATGGGGGGCGATGCCAGAAGCAACGAGTTCTAAGAGGGCATCGCGAAGTTGTTCGACCTGTCGACTTCGACCAAAGCCTCCAAGAAAACGAACGGAACGTTCTGCCGAGGTTTCGGGAACGCCGTCAACCGACTCGTTAAGGATCTTCAGCCGGAGTCGGTCGAGCGACGAAATTGGCGGCGTCGACGAATCAACAACCTCATCTATCTGACCGAACTCCAGCCACTGCAACGTGGACTCCGCAAGGTCTCGAAACCAACTGAATGAAGCCTGCTTCTCTTCGACGAGTACCCCTGAAGCTTGTCGCAAGTTTGCAAGCCACTGCATGCTCGGAATTGGGAGGAAGGCAGCAACGCGAAGTTGCGTACCAAGGGCTTGAAGGAGTTCAAGGAACCGCCGTCCACCCGGCACGGTCGAGAGACCAAAGACCGCGAGTTGTGTCGGAAGTCCCTCGACTTCGCCTGCTCGAATCTTGTCGAGCACGACCTTTCGCTGGACGTGTGGACCTCGCTCGAAGAAGTCAATTGCCGCCATGGCAGCCACGAGCTCAGATGGCAGCGACGATCGATTCGATTCTTGGAGGAGATGGGGTCGCCAGTGCACGACATCGTCAAACGCTTGGGCCAAGGTCAGGGCCTGAGCAAAGGTGTCTAGGTCGAGGGCACTCAGAAGCCGGAGAGCGGTGGTTTCGGTGCCCCAATCCATCCAGTCGTCCCCAAGGGCCAACTGCTCAATCCTGATCGCCAAGTCCATTGGAAAGATCGCGACGAGATTGGCTGCGATGGCTACGTCGCTCTCGGTGGCACTCGACGCGACTGCCTGGTCAAGCCATTGACGGAAGGCCATTGTTGGCACCACTGTCCACAGTGGCTCGAGTTCATCACCGGGGCCGTTGAAATGGAATGCCGCCAAAGGTTCGGCGAGACCTTCCAAGTTCGTCCCAAAGGTGAGGTGGATCACGTGCCGGAGGCTAGACCCAGCCTGTGCCAGACCGTCGGGATCTTGACGAGTAAGCCCGTCAATGCACCACGAAGGTGAACGGTGCAAGCACTCCTGCGGCGAAGTTCGCTGTGCCGGTTGTGGTCGCGGTGACGGTATACACCCCTGGCTTGAACAACTTGTGGTCACGAGTGACGAGAGAGAAGTTCAAGGTCTGAATGTCCCCGACGTTCGGGATTTGGAACGTGGCAGCAGGAGGCCCAGTCGAACCTCTTACCGTCACGGTCAATGCCGAACCGACGACCAAACCGGTGAACTTCAGACCCATCAATTGACCAGATTTCGGGTTCGGCGTCAGGGAGACCACCTTCAGTGCTGGTGTGCCCTTGCCAATGGTCAGCGAGAACGTTGCCGAAGTTGTCTGGGGCGGATCTCCAAGATCAGAGACAACAATGGCGAAGGTCGAGGTGCCTGTCGAGGTTGGCACCCCTGTCAGTTGA
>CAIQUD010000003.1 GCA_903874965.1 uncultured Actinomycetes bacterium
CGAACCGTCCTCTATGAAGAACTTGGACTGACTCCTGGGAAGAAGACCAAGACCGGCTCATATTCAACGGACGCGCAGACCCTCGAGTCACTTCGCGACGACCACCCGATTGTCGATACCTTGCTTCGCTACCGAGAATCGGAGAAGTTGCGATCGACCTATGGCGAGGCACTGCTGACCGAAGTTGCGAATGACGGTCGCATTCACGCGACATTTCGCCAAACGGTGGCACGAACTGGACGTCTCTCCTCAGAGCATCCGAACCTTCACAACATCCCCGTCCGGACCGAAGGTGGTCGCAGGTTTCGAGGAGCGTTCATTCCGCGAGCCGGATGGAAGCTCCTTGTGGCTGACTACGACCAAATTGAACTCCGCGTCATTGCTCACCTGTCGGGCGACTCGGGGCTCGTCGCGGCGTTCAGTGCCGGAGATGACATTCACCGAGCGGTCGCTGGTGGCGTCTACGGCGTCGAACCAGGAGAGGTCACCCATGCGCAGCGAGAGCGAGCGAAGATGGTCTCCTACGGGCTTGCCTATGGCATGGAAGCCTTCGGTCTCTCGAGGCGACTTGGTTCCTCGGTCGAAGAGGCGAAAGAGATCATGGATCGTTACTTCGCAGCCTTCCCTTCGGTCCAGAGTTATATGGATGCAGCGGTGGCAGAGGCTCGCCTCGAGGGGCAAACGAGAACCGAAATGGGTCGAATTCGTCCCCTTCCTGAGCTCAAGGACCCGAACTTCAGAATCAGGCAGGCGGCAGAGCGCCAAGCAATGAATGCCGGCATTCAGGGCTTAGCGGCGGACATTTTCAAGTTGGCACTCATTCGCCTTGACCATTCGCTCTCCGCGGCCAATCTTGACGCCAGGCTGGTGCTCCAAGTGCATGACGAAGTTCTGGTTGAGTCACCGCCAGAAGAAGCCGAACAGGTCGAGGCAATTGTTCGAGAGGCGCTTGGGGGAGCGGGGGAACTTCGTGTGCCTCTAGAGCTTTCGCTCAATTGGGGCGACTCTTGGGCAACCGCCAAGGCCTAGGGGAGCGTTCGGCCTCAGCCCAGTGGTAGCCTTGAAGTCCGGCTTGAGATGGCGCATGGTGTCTCTCGCTTCATACCCACCAACAGTGTTCCAGCGCGACCGATATCCCTCGAAGGAAGCACCATGACTGACAGTACCCGCACCTCCCTCCTTTCTCCAGAAGCGATGGGAACCTTTGATGCTGACGGGAATTACGTCCCTCGCATCATCACCGCCGACGACCTTGGAGGCGACGAACTCGAAGCGGCCCTTATGGGCTCCATCAAGGAGTTCGAAGATGGAGATCTCGTTGAAGGCACTGTGGTCAAGATTGACCACGACGAAGTCCTCCTCGACATTGGCTTCAAGTCCGAAGGTGTGATCCCTTCCCGCGAACTCTCGATCCGCAACGACGTCAACCCGTCGGAAATTGTCTCTCTTGGCGACCGCATTGAAGCCCTTGTTCTTCAAAAAGAAGACAAGGAAGGTCGACTGATCCTTTCGAAGAAGCGCGCACAGTATGAGCGGGCATGGGCAACCATTGAAGAGCTCAAGAACAAGGGCGAAATGGTGTCGGGTCCAGTTATCGAAGTCGTCAAGGGTGGACTTATCGTCGACATTGGCCTTCGCGGCTTCTTGCCTGCTTCACTCGTCGAACTTCGTCGGGTCCGTGAACTTCAGCCCTACATTGGCAAAACCATTGAGGCCAAGATCATTGAACTTGACCGCAACCGCAACAACGTTGTGCTGTCACGTCGTGCGTGGCTTGAAGAGGCGCAGAAGGAACAGCGTGGAGACTTCCTGACCAACCTGAAGCCAGGCGAGCGCCGCAAGGGTGTTGTCTCGTCGGTCGTCAACTTCGGAGCATTCGTCGACCTCGGCGGAATGGACGGACTCATTCACGTGTCAGAGCTTTCTTGGAAGCACGTTGAGCACCCATCGTCAGTCGTTGCAGTTGGCGACGAAGTTGAAGTTGAGGTCTTGGATGTCGACATGGCGAAGGAGCGAATCAGCCTTTCGCTCAAGACGACCCAGGCCGACCCATGGCAGCAGTTCGCTGACAGCCACGCTCAAGGACAGCTCGTCTACGGACGTATTTCCAAGCTTGTTCCCTTCGGAGCCTTTGTTCAGGTTGGCGATGGCATCGAAGGCCTTGTGCACATTTCAGAAATGGCCAGTCACCACGTTGATCTCCCAGAGCAGGTCGTCAAGCCCGGCGAAGAGCTCTGGGTCAAGATCATTGACTTTGACCTTCAGCGGCGACGCATCAGTCTCTCGATCAAGCAGGCTGCCGACGGTGGCGAGGTGTCCGAGGAATACCGTGAGGCCTTTGGTGACCACGCTTACGACGCTGACGGCAACTACATCGGCACCTACGAGTTCGCAGAAGGTGAATTCACGCCCGAGACTGAGGCACAGGCGGCATGGGCCGACTACGTCGCAGAAGCAACCGCTGGCATTCAAGCGTCTGCAGCCGCAGCCGCATCCGAGGATGCCGCTCCAGCAGCCGAGGAAGTTTCAGCTCCTGAGGAAGCTCCAGTTGAGGAATCTGCTGAATAAGTAGGCAATTCGTTTGAAACAACAATGCCGGCGACGCAAGTCGCCGGCATTGTTCATTGACAACCGTTGGTCGCCTTCAGGTAGCCCTTCACGTCATATAGAAGAACCAGTGAGCAGTCAGCATCCACGGGTGATCAGCTTTCTTCGATTGGCGATCTGTCAGGATCAAGGAGAAGGAGATGCTGTCCTGTTCTTGGAAGGAGCCTTCAGTTGGAGGATCGGCGAGACCTTGGGAGATCTGGATTTGAGCAGGGCTCGCTGTACTCCAGCGGTCGTCCTGACTACCCGCTGATAGCACTCGACTATTTCAAGGACGCACTCAACTTGCACGCTGGAACCGTTGCAGTCGATCTTGGAGCGGGGACTGGCATCTTTAGCCGTCAGATCGTTCCGTTCCTTGGCAAGTTGGTAGCCGTCGAACCTTCCACGTCGATGCGGGAGGAGTTTCGAAGGCTTAATCGGGGAATTGACGTAGTCGACGGGAGTGACTGTTCGATTCCCCTTGGCGATGTGAGCGCCGATGTCGTCTTCGTGGCTCAAGCATTTCATTGGTTCACGCTCCCGGATGCACTCATTGAAATTCATCGGGTCTTGACCCCGGCTGGACGACTCGCCCTCATTTGGAATGAGCGAGATGAATCCGTTGAGTGGGTTCATGAGCTGAGCCACGCCATGCAATGGGATACTCGTCAGCCCTATGAAGTTGGAAGAGACTTCACCGATGATCTTCTCGCTGGGCCATTTGGAGATGTTGAGCGACGCGAGTTCACTCACTCTCAGTCGCTCGACCACAATGGCCTCATGTTGAGGGTGTCCTCCACGAGCTACCTCACCATTATGGAATCGGCTGAGCGGGACGAGATCTTGAAGGCAGCGCAAAGGGTCATTGCCGGGCTTCCAGAGAAAGTGGAGTTGCCGTATTGCACGACCACCTACGTAGCGACTGCGCTCGCGTAGTGGATGTT
Source organism: uncultured Actinomycetes bacterium (assembly GCA_903874965.1). Classification (GTDB taxonomy): domain Bacteria; phylum Actinomycetota; class Acidimicrobiia; order Acidimicrobiales; family RAAP-2; genus CAIQEU01. The sequence continues at coordinate 3,534 of CAIQUD010000003.1, forward strand.
GAAGCGGTCCTTGTCGGATCGCTTAGGACTGAATGGCGACTGGAACCGCTTCCAGGGGGAAGTGACAGGCAACTTGGTGGCCTGGACGAATCTCCCGGAGTTCTGGAACCTCTTCAGCACACCTCGCCTCTGCATTTGGGCACCGGGTCCTGAACCTGCATCCCGAAGGGGGATTGATTGGTGAAGGTGGCTCGCCTTCCAAGGTGTGGTGGGAAAGTCCAACCGTCGGATCTGGCACGACTGCGGCTGAAAGCAGTGCCGCCGTGTAGGGGTGAAGTGGGTGAGCGTAGAGGTCATCAGATGGACCAAGCTCGCAGAGTCGGCCGAGATACATCACGGCGACTCGGTCACTCACGTTCTTCACAACGGCAAGGTCGTGAGCAATGAAGAGGAGAGTCAGATTGTGCTTGACCTTAAGGTCCGAAAGCAGGTTGATGATTTGCGCCTGAACCGAAACGTCCAAGGCCGACACCATTTCGTCGCACACAAGCAGTCGTGGGTTGGCCACCAAGCTTCGAGCAATGGAAATCCGCTGACACTGACCACCGGAGAACTCACGTGGATAGCGGTCTCCAGCAAGGTGTGGATCGATGCCAACTTCGAGGAGCATCTGATCCACCAACTGTGACCGACTTTCGTCATCACCCTCTTTCCAGATGATCAACGGCTCGGCAACGATGTGCTTGATCTTGCGGCGTGGATTCAGCGATGAAATCGGATCCTGAAACAGCATTTGCAACTTACGTCGGCGGGTTCGCATCTCTCCAGGAGTAAGCGAGGTCAACTCTTCGCCATCGAAGGTGACTGAACCAGAGGTGACCTTTTCGAGTTGAAGAATGGCACGTCCGGTCGTCGACTTTCCGCAACCAGATTCTCCAACGAGTCCGAGCGTCTCACCCTCAAAGATCTCAAACGAAACGCCAGCCACGGCCTGCACAGCGTGCTTGCGCGCGCCGTAGGTCACGACCAGATTGTTGACGCTAAGAAGTGGCTTGGTCATTGGTTCTCCGTAAGGGACGAAGCGGCCTGATGCCCGTTGAGTGGGTGGTGGCAAGCGAAGAGGTGGTTTGCGTCAAGTGTTGAACGAACGAGCTCTGGTCGAACCGTCCGGCACTCGTCGGTTGCATACGTACAACGCGGCGCAAAAGCACAGCCTTCAGGAGGGTTGACCAAGTCAGGCGGTCGACCTTCGATTGAACTCAGTCGCGTGTGGCTCGGGGCATCGATTCGAGGAGTTGAATCGAGCAAGCCCTTCGTATACGGCATGGCGACTCGAGCAAAGAGTGCAGCGGTCGGCGCTTGCTCGACAATACGACCGGCGTACATGACGGCAACATTGTCGGTGCGCGTTGCCACCACTCCAAGGTCGTGCGTCACGAGGATCATGGTGAGATTGGACTTGGCTCGAAGGTCAGTGATCAAGTCCAGGACCTGGGCTTGCACGGTGACGTCGAGGCCAGTGGTCGGCTCGTCAGCGACGAGAAACTCTGGTCCACAGGCGATGGCAATTGCAATCATGACCCGCTGGCGCATGCCTCCGGAGAGCTGATTTGGATAGGCGCGGGCACGACGCTCTGGGGAAGGAATGCCAACCTGGCGAAGTAATTCGATGGCACGGAGATTCGCGTCCTTGCGAGACAGGTTGAGGTTGATGCGGAGGGACTCGGCGATCTGTTGGCCAACTCGTCGCGTTGGCGTGAGCGCAGTCATTGGGTCTTGAAAGACCATGGCTACTTCAGAACCCCAAATCTTGAGGAGGTCCTTGTGTCGAGTTCCGATGATCTCGCTGCCATTGATCGTGGCGGTTCCAGTCTGGGTGACGTTCTGCGTCGGAAGAAGTCCGATGATCGAACGTGAGAGCACCGTCTTTCCCGAGCCGGACTCCCCAACAATGCCGAGCGAGGAACCTCGCTCAAGCGTCAAGGAGACGTCGTTCACAGCCTTGAGCGGACCTCGAGGCGTCCTAAAGGTTGTTGAAAGGTGGTCGACAACAACAATGGGTGACTGGTCAATTGCCATTAGAGCCGTCCCTCGCTCACGTCGTAGCGAGCTCGCATCTTGTCGCCAATGAGGAAGAGAGAAACGAGGAAGAGGAAGACCGTGAGCGCTGGGAAGAACGCCAGCTGGTATTGCTGGAAGCCGGTGTAGATCGCGAACTGACCAGAACCATCGTTAATCATCTTTCCCCATGATGGTGTGGGGTCGGCAATACCGCGACCCAAGAAGGCCAGCGATCCTTCGAGCACCACCACATTGGCAATACCGAGGAGGAAAACCGTCATCATGGCGGGAAGCACGTTCGGGAGAACCTCACGAACGAGCACTCGAGTATTCGTTGCACCGAGAGCCTTTGCGGCCATCACGAATTCTCGAGTCGAGTACGACAAGGTCGCCCCTCTAATGAGAATGAAGACCAATGGCACCGAAAAGATTCCGAGGATGAAGATCATCTTTACGATCGACACTGGCTGCCAGAGTCCAAGAATGACGAGCACCGCCACGAATGAGGGGTAGCTGACGCCAACAATCATCAGCGAGTTGAGTGCGAGGTCAGTCTTTCCACCCCGGAATGCAGCGAGCATGCCTAGGGATCCGCCAACCAAAATTCCAATGGCCATGGTTCCGAAACTCACGGAGACGGAAATCCTGGCTCCGTAGCAGAGTCGGGCGAGGATGTCTCGGCCCAAGTTGTCGGTGCCGAGCCAGTGCGACCACGACGGCAGTGCCATTGGGGCGGCGGTGTAATCCCCGAGATTTGGGTCGGCAAGCGGGAGCCATTGGCAGGTGACGGCAACAGCGGCGACCAAACCAACGAAACCAGCTGCGATCCAGAAGATGACGCCGAAACGTTCGCGAGCCCGCTTCGGTGGTGCGGGAGTGCTGGCCTCGGTAAGTGGAGTCATGTTGGGAGTCACGTCAGTCACGGGCGATCCTCGGGTCAATGATCGGCAGCAGGAAGTTCACAATCAACTGGATCGAGATGACGATGAAGGCAATCGTCATGATGCAAGCTTGCAGCAGTGCATAGTCAGACGTATCAACCGCTGCGATGACTTGCGTCGAGAACCCTGGGATTGCAAGGTAGATCTCGGCAACGAACAGGCCAACGATAAGCCCACCAATGGTGAGGCCGACAGAGGTCAAAAGGGTGACGCTCGATGGGCGCAAGACGTGACGCCAAAGAATCCTTCGATTTGTCAAGCCCTTCGAGCGGGCCATGACGACGAAGTCTTCCTGAAGGTTGATGATCATGTCATTGCGAAGAAATCTGAAGTGTCCTGCGATAGAGGCGATGGAGATTGCAATTGCAGGAAGGAGGCAGACCTTCAAGTTCAGCCAAGGATCTTGTGCGAAGGAAATCCACGAACTTGGTCCAGGAAGAAGGCTGTAACGGACCGTCAAGATCAGCGTGAGGATCGGGATGGCAATCAAGGTCGGAATTGAGTACGCCGAAAGCATGACGGCGTTGACACCCCGGTCGAAACGACCATTCGGTCGGCGGACGACGGCAACCGACATTGGAATGGAAATGAGCAGGGCGATGATTTGCGACATGACGGCGATTTCGATGGTTGGAGGAAGCGTCTTGCTCATGATCGTCGTGATTGGCGAGTTCGGGCTGACGTTCCAGGAGTAACCAAGGTCACCAGTAAGGGCGTGGCCAAGCCACGTGAAGTACTGCGCGAAGAAGCCTTGGTCGAGACCCACCTGGTGGGCAAACTGGGCGGCGTTGTCAGGTGTGTACGACGTTCCGAGGTGCTTGACGATCGGATCACCCGGCAGGAGGCGCATCAGCCAGAAGCTGAGGAGTGAGATGGTCAGCATGATCGCGATGAACGCAATGATCCGTCGAATTACATACCGCAACATGGGACCCCCCCTTTCTGTCTGAGGGGAACAGTAATCGATTTCAGAAACCCCCTTGAGCGACTCTTCGCACTTTCTTGGCTGACCTACGATGACGCCATGGATGTACCGTCGCTTCCTTTCGATTTTGAGAACGAGCAAGAGTTCAAATCGAGACTTCCGAAGCCACTGGTTGCCGTGGTGGGCGGTTTGGTCATTGCCGAAGGAATTGCTTCGCTTTCGTACGCCTCAGGAGTTCGGATGCCTCTTTGGCTCGATGAAACACTCACGGTGAACATCGCTCGGCTTCCGATTGGGCAAATTCCAGGGGCGCTCAGACACGACGGGGCTCCTCCGCTGTTCTACCTTCTCCTGCACTTTTGGATTGGGCTTTTTGGCGAGGGAAATCTCGCCGTGCGAATGCTCCCAACGACAATCTCAGCGGTAACCCTGATTGCGACCTTCCTGATTGTGCGACGAATTTGGGGGAACAGGATCGGCACGACGACCGTGGCGATCTTGGCGGGTGCTCCCTTCTTTGCCTACTACTCCTCAGAGTGTCGGATGTATGCGCTGGTGATGCTCGAATCGATCCTTCTCATCGGCGCACTTCATTCGGCAATGTTGAACCCCAGTCGATGGAGGCTCGGAGGTGTGGCGGCTGTAGTGACGGCCTTGCTGTACACGCACTATTGGTCGATGTATCTCTTGTTCATGATCGTTCTCTGGCTCTGCTGGTACGCATGGAGGGGAGTGGAGAAGGCGTCGGCCAGAAAAGTGCTCGTCGCCGTCGTGGCTGGAGGCGTCCTCTTTCTTCCCTGGGTGCCAATCCTTCTCTTTCAGCTGGGGCATACCGGGACGCCATGGGGAGGAGCCCAGGGCGTTTCGATCGTCGTAGAAATCTTCGGATGGTTCACCGACAATCAAGCAGCGCTCTTTCAAGTGAAGTCCCTCCATGCGCAATTGCTGCTCGTCAGTTACCTGGCATTTGGAGCCCTAGGAATGTTTGGGCTGGCGACGCAACGCTTCACGACTCAATTAGACCTACATCTTCAGCGTCGATCGCGACTTGTTACCTTGATGGCAGTCGGCACCGTTGTCGTAGGTGCAACAATTTCTGTCGTTGGTTCGAGCGCCGTCACAACTCGCTACGCCGCTGTTGCATTCATCCCATTTTGCATTCTGCTTGCCTTGGGAATCTCTTCATTTGGCGATAAGTGGATTCGACTCCTCTTTGCCTTCGGACTGGCCACAGTAGGGGTGTGGAGCATCCACCAGTATCACGGGACGGCTCGTACGCAGGCTCCCAAGATTGCGTCGGCCCTTGCTGAATATGCTCTAGCGGGCGATGTTGTTGCGTACTGTCCAGATCAACTCGCTCCTCCGACACTTCGCCTTCTTGGGTCAACATCGGTGACATCAATTGGCTATCCACACTTCGATCTCAACCCCAACCTCATCGACTGGGTTGACTACGAAGCAGCGATCAGTAAGGCAACCCCAAGGATATTTGCCGCTCGACTCGACCACCTCGCTGGTCCAAATCATCGCATCTGGCTTGTCTCGCAGACCTATGCAAGTGGACTCCACGGAAAGTGCGTTGACCTCAGGCACGAACTCGACGTCTTACGTCCGAATGGCAATTCGGTCATTGTTTACTCCGACGTCCACCGATACTTCCAACCCATGCAACTCATCCTGTTCCCTCCTCCTGAAGAACACGTAATTCATCCGTGACCGATCGAGGAATGGTTATTGGCTGGAGTATCGTGACGGCGGCCGGAGGGCACCAAACGGGTTGCCACTTGGAGGCTTCGTGACAATGCAGAATGAATCACAGCAGCCCATCCGTGGACAGGCGCCGTTCACCCATCCTGTGGTCATCGCTGGTGCTGGACCCGCTGGACTAACTGCTGCCTACCAGCTGATGAAGGCCGGAGACCCGGTAACCGTGTTTGAGTCTGACCAAGTCGTTGGCGGCATCTCAAGAACGGTTGAGCGTGACGGTTGGCGCTTCGATATCGGTGGCCACCGTTTCTTCACGAAGGTTCCGCAAGTTGAAGCGTTGTGGCATGAAATCTTGCCGGACGAGGACTTCCTGCTTCGGCCTCGACAAAGCCGCATCTTCTACGACAACAAGTACTACGACTACCCACTTAAGGCCTCGAATGCACTTCGGAATCTTGGTGTGCTCGAGGCAGTTTTGTGCGTGTTGTCGTACTTCAAGGCAAAGGCGTTCCCGCCAAAGGACCAGACAAACTACGAGAATTGGCTCGTTGCTCGGTTCGGATGGCGGCTCTACCGGCGATTCTTTGAGACCTACACGGAGAAGGTCTGGGGAGTCCCCGTCAAAGAGATGCCGGCAGACTGGGCTGCCCAACGTGTAAAGGGCTTAAGTCTCGGTAACGCGATCATCAATGCCCTCAAGCCAAATCGAAAGCAAACCTCGATCACCTCGTTGATTGAGGAATTTCAATATCCCAAATATGGCCCTGGAATGATGTGGGAGGCAGCCGCTGCCAAGGTCGAAGCCGGAGGCGGGACGGTCGAATTCGGCCAACGTGTCGTCGAAGTAACTGCTGAAGATGGCGAACTGGTCTCAGTGACCGTCAGGGCGAAGGACGGCAGTGAGCGGACGGTTCCTGCGGAAGCTTTCATTTCCACCATGCCAATGCGTGAGCTGGTTGAAGCGCTTCGACCTGCTCCGCCGCTATCGATCCTGCAATCTGGACTGGACCTCCACTACAGGGACTTCCTCACGGTGGCGTTGGTTGTTCCTGGCCAAGCCGCATTTCCCGACAACTGGATCTACATCCATTCAGCTGAAGTTGAAGTAGGTCGAATCCAGAACTTTGGGTCATGGTCGCCGTACATGGTCAAGGACGGCAAGACCTGTCTCGGTCTCGAGTACTTCGTCTTTGAAGGCGATCATCTCTGGAATTCCACCGATGAAGCACTCATCGCGCAGGCGACCGCAGAGCTTGGAAAGCTCGGATTGGTCGACCCTGATCGTGTAGAGCGGGGATTCGTCGTTCGAGTCCCAAAGGCGTATCCGTACTATGACGGCGAGTACAAAGACAACGTGGCGAGGATCGAGGAGTATCTCAGCAAGCACTGCCGCGGTGTCCACTTGGTCGGCAGAAACGGGATGCACAAGTACAACAATCAAGATCATTCAATGTTGACCGCGATGTTGACGGTAGAGAATCTCCACGGGGCGCATCACGATATTTGGGCCGTGAACGTGGAGGAGGAGTATCACGAACAATCCGGTCGTCCTCCGGCGAACCAGGGGACTGGACGCGATGCACCGATTCTTCCGAAGCGCCCAATCGAAAGCTGACGCTATGACAGCCTTGTGGTTGGTGGCATCATGAGTGCCGAAGCAGGTTCCACCTCCGGCAGGGCCAGGCTTGAAGAGATCTGGCAGAACATCGCTAGCGCAGGACCCTTGGCGATTGCAGGAGTTCTTGCCAATGGTTCGAACATTCTCGTCACCATTTTGCTGGCGCACTTGCTCATTTCGTCTGACTATGGCTACCTGAACCAGCTTGTTGGGCTCTTCTTGATTGTCTCAACACCTGGATCAGCGGTGATCGTGGCCGTCGTTCGGCGCGCCACGGCTTGGCGAGTGGGTGGGAGAAGTGAAGAACTCCTCGTTTGGGCTAAGCGGCTGCATCGAGGGGCCGCCTGGAGCTATCTCATCTATGTCATCGTCATTGTGTTGGCCTCTGGCCCCCTGGCCGACCAAGTCTTGGCACATCACACGCGTGGTCGCGTCATCGCGATGTTGGCTGGAGCCGGACTCTGGGTCGTCCTCTGTATCGACCGAGGATTTCTTCAGGCAACGAGGCATTATCGAGATCTATCGATGAATCTCTTGGTTGAGGGTGGCACCCGTGCGGTTGCGGTCCTCAGCTTCGTCGCCATCAGCCCTCACGTACTCTCCGCGTGTCTCGGGATCTTCGTTGCCGAAGCGGCGACGTTTCTTCATGCACGATCAACTGCGCAACGTGCACTGGCAACTGCGGACGCGAAGTCGCTCAATGATGTTCCCATCGAGCCAAATTCAACGATTGTGCGAGACCTAGTGGCCGCGGTCGCAGCGATGTCACTGCTTGCAGTGCTTCAAAACGCTGATGTGATCCTGCTTGGGCGGCAAAACCATGCTGCCAGTGGTTCCTACGCCGCCATCTCGGTTGCCTCAAAGGCGCTGTACTTCGTCGCCATTGTTCTCTCTGGTTATCTCGTTCCTGAGGCGGCCATTCGCTGGAGGGAAGGCAACCACGCTCTTCGGCCTCTGGCCGCCACGTTCGCCATCCTTGGGATTCCAACGGTGGTGCTCTTCAGCGCAGCAGCACTGGCGCCACATGCTGTCCTGTCGCTGGTGTTCTCATCGAAGTACCTTGGCGCTCAAGACGCGTTCGCCACCCTCGTGATGGCAATGGCATGCCTCTCGGTCACTGTGGTGCTCACGCTCTATCTTTTGGCGATTGGGAAGCGTTGGATTGTTGGACTGCTCATCGTTGGAGCGAGTGCTCTTGTTGCAGCCACCCTTGCCGCACATGGGCAACCTTTGGCGGTTGCGCGAGCAGATCTCTTTGTACAAGCGCTGCTTGCTGCGGCCGTAGCGCTCGCCTTCTCCTTTGCGCACCTTCGTGACCATCGCTGGACGACCTGATCCACCTGCTCAATCGTGAGTGAGCGCCCCCGGTAGCATTGCCCCGTTCATTCACCGACGAGAACCGAGAAGGCAGGAGATGTCCAACCAGGAACGTGGAGTGGATGCAATTGCCGAGATGGCGGCTCTCGCCAACATCTCGAAGGTCACCATCGTTGCATGGCGAGATCTCGACGATCCCGAAGCTGGTGGCTCTGAACTCCACGCTCACCGCATTGCCACCGCTTGGGCAAAGGCTGGAATCGAAGTGGTCATGCGAACCTCGATGGTCGCAGGGAAACCCACGGAGATTGTGCGTGATGGTTACACCGTGATCCGACGGGGTGGCAGGTACGCAGTCTTTGCCCAGGTGTTCATGGAAGGGCTGCGTCATCGCTCCAAGCCCGGTGAGGCTCTAATTGAGACATGGAATGGAATGCCATTCTTCAGCCCTATCTGGTATCGGGGTCCACGAATCGTCGTACTGCATCATGTCCATGGACCAATGTGGAAGATGTCGCTCTCCCGCGGCTTGGCATGGATTGGTGAGGCAATTGAGAAGGTGTTGGCACCGCCTATCTACCGCTCGAGCGAGGTCGTCACGCTCTCTGCCTCGTCAAAACTCGAGATTGTCGAACAGATGCATCTCCCAGCCTCACGAATTACGGTCGTCCCTCCAGGGATTGAGCCACGTTTCGTTCCAGGTGGAACCGCGTCTGTTGATCCTCTCGTCGTCGCGGTTGGTCGCCTTGTTCCCGTCAAGCAATTCGATCGCCTGATTGAGACGCTCGTAGCTGTAAAGAAGTCGGTTCCTGCGCTGAGAGCAATCGTCGTTGGCGAGGGATACCTCCGTCCGGAACTCGAGACGTTGATTCGTGACCGAAACGCGGAGACATGGATTTCACTACCGGGACGCCTTGACGACGGAGAAGTGGTCGCGCTTTATCAGGAGGCAACGGTCGTTGCCTCAGCATCCCTCCGGGAGGGCTGGGGGATGACGTTGACGGAGGCTGCGGCTTGCGGGACGCCATCGGTTGCGACAGATATTGCTGGTCATCGTGACGCTGTCGTCAATGGTGTTTCTGGAGTCTTGGCAGCAGAGGGGCAACCCCTGGTTTCGGCCCTCGTGTCCGTTCTCTCAGACCCTGCAGAGCGTCAACGCCTTTCGGAAGGTGCGCTCAGTGTTGCCGCAGGCTTCAGCTGGGATCGGACGGCTGAACAGGCCTTCGGAGTCCTTGCATTGGTGGCTCAGCGACACGCGGTTCACTGACCTCCACATCCTTCCGGAGCACGAGGAGGAGGTTCCACGTGACGAACTCACGGAAGATTGGAACCTTGATGATCCAAGCGGCCCACTCTGGGTAGTAGCGAGGAAACGCCCAGACGAGGCTGACGTCTTCCCGAGCTTTCACAAGCTTGAGCGCATCGGCTACCCGCACCTTGAAGAGTGAACTTCCAAAGAGATTCCCTGGAGGACGGCCGTGCTTCCGTTCGTAGCGTCGTGCGGCATAGTTGCCGCCGAAGAGGTGCCACGGTGAGGTTTCGTGGCCACCCCAAGGTGATTTCCACACGGTGAAGGAGCAGTAGACCGTCCCATTTGGTTTCGTGACCCGCAGTGCTTCATCGAGGAAGGCCTTCGGGTCTGGAACGTGTTCGAGCACGTTGGATGAGAATGCAATATCAATGGAGTCGTCGGCGAAGGGGAGGCGAACTCCGTCGCCCGCGATCGTTCGTTGCTGGTGGAGTCTGCCTGGCTTCACGGCATACTCGTGGCGCTCTTCGAAGCTTGCAAATGGCTGGTCAACCGGTCGGACCTCGACGGGTCGCGCCTCGGGTTCGACGAGGAGCACGCGTGCCCCTCGTGCTTCAAATGCCTCACTGAAGTAGCCCGGCCCACCGCCGACATCGACGATGGTCCGGTTGAAGAGTGGCGTGAAGATAGCCAATTGATTTGCCGTGTCTTCTGCGAGGGTTCGATAGAAGCGATCAGGGTCGGTCTGTTCAACTTTGAAGGCTTGGAATAACGCGATAGATCGCCGAAGTCCAGTAGGAATCGTCGTCGGTCGTTCTTCAACATCGGTGTAGTCGACCGCCTGGACTTTGTCGTTTGCATCAGGGGCGTCAAATGCCTTGCGGGCGGTAAGACCGGCTGCGGCAACCATTCCGGCCGCGGGAACTGCCGATACCACTGCTCCTGGGACAAACGCTGTCTCACCAGGAGCGAGTGCACCTTCGTTGGAGAGTGGCTGAATGGATGGTTCAGTACTTTCGAGGTCGCTGCCGATCGTCGATACTGCGAGTGTGGCGAGCGGTGAACGGAGAGGGAGCAGATTGACGTCTGACGGACCAGAGGAGTCGTCATCACTCGTTGGGAAGCGGTCTTCCGAGGGATCGATGGGACCCCCGCGCTCGGTGGACCGACTCGCGGACCGTTCGATGGTCGCGTCAACAAGCAAGATAGCGAGACTCGCCCAAACCGCTCCATTCGCGAGCCCAAAGTGTTGCGGCCAAAGGATGTTCCAGGGCCACTTGTGCGCCTGAGCGATCATTGAACCTGCTGCAAGGACCAGCCCCGTTGCGGCAGCGAGCATTGACAGCATCCGACCAATTCTCGACGTGAAGAGGAGAACTGCCAAGACGGCGAGCGGGACGATTGCCAACCACGACGTGCAAAGCATGGCAATGACGACGACGACTACGGACGTGACAATCGAGGGTCTTCCGATCTCGTTCATCCCAACCGAGCGAGAAAGGAGGGTCGGAGGTGTGACCTCTTCGTCTGCTTCGCTGTGGGCAGTCGTTCGACGGCGACGGCGAGGAAGGATGGCCAAACCAAGGACCACGACGAAGCCAACCATTGAGGCATACAGCGACCAATTGACGACCGTTTGAGGAGTCCAAGTCAGTGAAACGGTGTGCTTCTTCCCGAGGGAAAAGGCTGGGAGATCCCATCCATTGGCAAAACCATCAACCAATCGAGGTGAATACGTGACTGCCTTGCCGTCAATGGCGAGCTTCCAACCTGAACTCAGACTCTGCCCAAGGACCAAGGTGCCAGGGGCTCCCGTTCCAATGAAGGAGCCTTTGAGCGATGTCCTCGACTGCGACGTGAGTTCTACGTGCGTCGCAGCGGGTGCAGCGGGAAGTTGGAACTCCGATTGGTTCTGAGGGAGTGGTCCACCGCCGATGTCAGAGCCAAATCCGACAAGATCGGCCGTCACGCCAATGTTGGAGGTCTGGACGCTCTCAATCTGATTGAGCCCCTTGTTGAACGAGGTCGAAGGCGAACAGCCGGTGAATCGAAGACCCTTGCCGCCAATGAGATCAGCGACTGAACCATGTGCAGTTATTGGGACTGGCATGCCATTGACAAAGAGCACGTCAGAGCGACACGGTAGGTCAACAGTGTCGGGGGTCTTGGGAGCGGCAACCCCAGGAAGTCCGAGTTCAGCAATGCCGATTGGCAATGAGGAAGGGCCGAAGGTCGAGAAATCAATGATCTTTGGCGCTACCTTTTTCACGATGGTGAGGGTGAAGGTTTTTCCCGTCAGTGTGGTTGGCAATTGAACCGTTACCGCTGACGTCGATCCATTCTCGCTTGATGCTGGTGGTGGAATACCGGGCATCGGAACGGTCACCGTCTGCAGCCCATTGCTGAGTGAGATCAATGAGGGCAACCCATGATGGCCATCATTGACGAGGTCCATGTTGAGGTGATCCACCGAAATGGACTTCGAAAGATTCACCGTCATCGACTGGCCATTCTTTGTTGAAACGTCAGGCACCCAAGCCGTCTCCGCCTTGCCGTCAATTGCGGACCATGAACCTGCATTGACGTTCGACGCGAGACGACTCGTTGAGTCGGTTCCAATGACGGTTGAAGCAGACGTGGAGGCATTGCCGGTCCGTCCCAGAAGGGCGTTGATCGTTGGATCGGTTGCGTCTCGATTGGCACGGAGGATTCCACCAACGGAGAACTCCCGAGGATTTGGAAGGTAGACCGCTCGCGAGAGTCCATGACGGGGTAGGACAAGTCGATTGTTCACAATCACCATTCGGTGGTTGATCGCCGAAGCCCCAACTTTGTTGGTGAGGTCGATCGGCATGCGGAGGCTCTCATGGATGGGCGTGAGACCCGTCACAGAGATTTCTGCAAACCCAATGGCGTTTGCGGTTGAGAAATCTTTACGACCAGGCTCATTGGTTGCGTCGATGGTGATGGTGAGGTGACGGAATGACTTCATCGGAAATGAAATGGTTTGTCCAGGCGAGTCCTGCCCGCGGACAGCAATAGACGACCGATTGAGCGTGACCTTCTTTGTGAAGTTATCGAGGTGAAGAGTGATCTCCTTGACGTGGCGATGCCCGCTGTCTTCAACTGAAGGTTGCAACAATGTGAGGTGGTCAGCGGAGACTTTGTGGGAAATCGACAAGAGGATTGATTGGTTGATCGCAGGCTGATATGCGCCTTCGATCCATGCGGTTGTTGGGTCGCCATCAAAAGCGCTAGACGGCTGTTGCTCCGGGTTATTGGTGATGGGGTTGCCGTAGCTCGTCGCTGTCAATTGGGAAATGCCCGGGTAGAACGCGACCGTCTGTAGGTCCGAGGATCGATTCTTGAACAATGGCAGCGACTGTTGAGCTGGATTCGCGACCAACGGCACCTCATTGGCGGTCATGGGGTAACCAAAGGTGCTGTCAAGGGTGCCCCACGAGTCGAGCGATCGAACATTTGAATCGGTGATGACCAGGGTTGCGTCGTTTCGAAGTGCCGAGGAGAGGGCGGGCGACTTGGCGACGACGGAACCTGAATACGTGATGGACGTGTCGGTGGGAACGAGTCCGAGTGCCGCCATCTGGACGAGGCCTTGACCGTCTCCAGCGACGAGCAAGGGCACTGAAGAACTTTCAATTCGAACCATATTGCGTGGGTGCGGGACGCCATAGACAAGAAGTGGAGCCGGATAGGGGGACCCAGGTGCAATGGCGAGGTCATCGGGACCAAATACCCTGCGCTTGATGGCAGCGACCTCCGCAGGGTTCCCGAAGGCCACAGGTTCTTCAAGACCAAGAGGCGTTGGCAAGAACTTATGCAAGTACAGGATCTGCGGTTGATTCAATCCATAGCGATTCGTCGGTAAATTCGATTGCAGGAGTAAATCTCCTGAACCCATCAGGGAGGCAATGGGAGCCATTGCTTCTGATGGAATCGTTCCGTTTTGAAGGTCCTCATCGAGAGCACGAAGCAGGTTGACGGATCCGGGTTCACCTTGAACGACGGCCTGCCTACCCACATAAGGACGTTCGAGTAAGGCCGGCCAAATTGGATCGGCCGTCGTGCCAAAGGTGTAATAGGCAAAGTCTTCGCCGGGAACTCCAAGAACACTTGACGTTTGATGGTGGCTGTTCAGGTAGGCCGCAGCCTTGTTGACGTACTTCGGGAGCTCTTCATTTTGGCGAGCCATGTTCTTCGAAACAATTGATCCGTCAAACAGTGGTGAGAGATTGAGTGACGCAGCAATGACCGTCCCCCCGAGAAGCACGAGTCCGAGCTTGCGATTTCGGACTCGAATGGCTGAAACAAAGGCTCCGAGCATGAGCGCGAGACCAAGCACGGCAATCGGAAGCACGCGATTCGATGAGCGCATGGCCAAACCAATGGTGGAAGACTCCGCCGTCACCTTCAATGCAGAGCCAAACGGCGTCGGCTTATTGAGTGGATAGGCGGCGACTGCCAAGGCAATACCGAGCACGACCAGCCAAGCAGCGAAGGCTCGATAGCGCCACTTCACAAGGAATCCAGCGAGCAAGCACGTTGCTGGCACAGCAATGGAGAGACCAATGGCCCAATAGGAAGAGACATACGGTGCCGCTGCGGCAGTCCAAGGTTCAGACGAGTCTCGGCCGTAGAAGAACCAATAGCCGAGGCCCCTGAAGGCTTCAGATGCAAGGGAGGTGGAGGTAACGGTCGGAATGGTCTCGGTGAACTTGAGAATGTTGATCCCATAGGCGCCTTCGGCCCAGAGGCCCGCAATCCACCAGAGTGAGACTGCGGTCGTCAGTAGTCCGAGCTTTCCAACGACACGAAGGGCAGCCCTCACCGTGGTCTCGTTCGTATTGAAGACGGCGTAGAGGAGATAGAGCGCCGGGGCGAGGCCAACAAAGAGGATCGAGGTCGCGTTGACACCACCGACAAGAGCGACACAAAGGGCGAAGAGCGCCGGATAGCGCCACCCTCCCTTGCGCAAACTGAGAATCGTGAAGGCGAGCATCCATCCGAGAGCTGCCCACGGCATGGTGATGGCCGAAATGCGCGTGATGTAGTCGATCACGAACGGCGTGAACATGTAGATGAAGGCTGCGGAAAGTGCGCCGCTACGACGGAACTTCAGGAGCCTGCAGAGGAAATACACACCTGCTCCGGCTGCGAAGAAGAGTGTTCCCATCCAAAGACGTTGAGCAATCCAGTCAGGAACTCCAAGGCCACTCATGGCCCAGTAGTAGGGACCCATAGGGAAGAGATAGCCAATGTTCTGGTGAGTGACCGTTCCGAGACCAACGTCCGGATTCCACATGGACCATGCGCTCGACATGAGTTTCGATGGATTGAGATACAAATAGGCCTTCGTATCTGCGGCAACCCAACCTGGCCTCGCCAGAAGAGAAGGCACATAGGCAAACAGCGCAAGGAAGAGATAGGGGAGCGAAGCCCTAGGCAAGCGGCGAGACCGCTGGCCAGAAGGTGACGCTTGTAGCTCGGTCTCTTGGTTGGTCATAGGGTCCTGGTCACTTCTGGAGTTTATTCTCCTAGAGGTTGCCACGAATGGGGCAGCACGGGAGGCAAGTTTGATGTTCGCAGTTGGACTCAGTGGTGGAATTGGTTCAGGGAAGTCAACCGTGGCGGATCTCTTGGTCGACTACGGCGCAATTCTGATCGACGCCGACCAAGTGGCACGTGACATTGTCGAGCCGGGAAAGCCTGCGTTGGCAGCCCTCGTGGAGCGATTTGGACCAGGGATTCTTGATGCCGATGGAAGGCTTGACCGTGCATCGCTTGCAGCGGCGACCTTTGGGGATCCGGAAGCCCTCAAGGCACTCAATGCGCTGACCCACCCGGCCATTGGCATCGAAATGGTGGAGCAGCGCGCCGCCTTGGTCGATCAGGACGTTGTTGTCGTCTTCGCCGTGCCACTTCTCAGAGAAGAGCACAAGGCTCTTTTGCACTTCGACGTCGTCGTCGTCGTTGATTGCCCGACGGAACTCGCCCTCAAGCGACTGGTGGAGGTGCGAGGTATGGATCGCGTTGATGCAGAGCGTCGTATTGCTGCGCAAATCTCTCGTGAAGAGCGAACCAAACTTGCCGATCGAGTCGTCGACAACAGTGGTGACCTCAGGGCTTTGACCGAGTTGACGACGTCGCTTTGGGCTTGGATTAACGAACAACGAAGTGCACACGATCGGAACGTACGTGGCTGAGTTTGAGGTCGTCTCGGTCTTTGAACCGGCTGGAGATCAACCAACGGCAATTCGAACCCTTGTCGATGCCATCGGGGCCGGCGAGCGATATGTGGCACTCGAAGGCATTACCGGTTCTGGCAAGACGGCAACAATTGCGTGGACGATTGCTGAACTGAAGCGTCCGACGCTCATTATCGAACCGAACAAATCGCTCGCAGCACAACTTTCTTCTGAGCTGCGAGATCTGTTTCCCAACAACCGAGTTGAGTTCTTCGTTTCCTATTACGACTACTACCAGCCAGAGGCCTACCTGCCGACGACGGACACGTACATCGAGAAGGATTCGTCGATCAACGACGAGATCGATCGGCTACGTCACGCCGCCACTTCGTCGCTCTTGACTCGCCGGGATGTCATTGTCGTTGCGTCGGTTTCGTGCATCTATGGACTTGGTTCGCCCTCTGAATATGCCGATCGCATGCTTGGACTCATTGTGGGCGAGGACTACGACCAAGCCATCCTGCTGCGTCGCTTGGTTGATCTCCAATACGACCGCAATGACGTGAATCTCATCCGAGGCACCTTCAGGCGCCGAGGTGACACCGTTGAGATTCACCCTGCCTTCGAAGAGCGTGCGCTTCGCTTGGAGTTCTTTGGCGACACGCTCGAGCGAATCTCGACCTTTGATGCATTGACCGGCGAAGTTGGACCGCCCCTCGACGATGCGGTGCTGTTTGCGGCAACGCACTACGCAACCGGCGAAGAAACAATGCGCCGTGCGATTTCGTCCATTGAGGATGAACTGCGGGATCGGCTCCAGGTGCTCACGGCCGAAGGCAAGCTCCTCGAGGCTCAGCGGCTTCGATCGCGAACTGAGTATGACCTTGAGATGTTGCAAGAGACGGGTTCGTGCTCGGGAGTCGAGAATTACAGCCGGCACCTTGACGGTCGACGTGCCGGTGAACCTCCCTACACCTTGCTCGACTACTTTCCCGAGGACTTCCTCATCGTCATCGATGAGAGCCACGTTGCGGTTCCGCAGATCCATGGGCAATACGCCGGTGACCGTTCTCGCAAAATGAATCTGGTCGAGCATGGATTTCGCCTTCCGAGCGCATTGGACAATCGGCCACTCACCTTTGAAGAATTCATGGCTCGGGCTCCGCAGCTCGTCTTCGTTTCCGCTACTCCAGGGCCATATGAGGCGGAAATCTCTTCGACGAAGGCCCAACAGGTCATTCGACCGACTGGCCTCCTCGACCCACCAGTAACGGTGCTGCCGACGAAGGGTCAGGTCGACGACCTGATGGAGCGCGTCGACGCCACGATCAGCGTTGGAGATCGAGTGCTTGTCACCACGCTGACCAAGAAGATGGCAGAAGATCTCACCGACTATTTGCTCGATCGAGGGATCAAGGTTCGCTACCTGCACTCCGACATTGACACGGTGACGAGAATTGAAGTGCTCCGTCAACTTCGACTTGGTGAGATTGACGTAGTGGTTGGCATCAACCTCTTGCGTGAGGGTCTAGATCTTCCTGAGGTTGCCCTCGTGGCAATTCTCGATGCCGACAAGGAAGGGTTTCTCCGCTCGACACCTGCACTCATCCAAACCATGGGACGGGCCGCTCGTAACGTCCGTGGGCAAGTGATTCTCTATGCCGATGTCATGACGGACTCCATGGCCCGTGCGATTCAGATCACCGAAGATCGTCGAGCGGTGCAAATTGCACACAACACGGCCAACGGCATTGATCCAACGACGATCACGAAGTCCGTAACTGACCTGCTGGGCCGACTCCGACGCAATGAGGAGTCTGGTGCCACCCGGCGTTCAACACGCTCGCTCGGAGATGAGCGGCGGCGAAATGCTCGTCTCACCGAACCAGTGACCTCATCGGGCGCACTTGAAGACCTTCTTCGACAAGTTGAAGCCGAAATGTTGGCAGCAGCAGCTGCGTTGCGGTTTGAAGAAGCAGCACTTTTGCGGGACGAACTCCAAGTTCTGCGGGCTCAGGATCCTTCCCGAGTTGAGGAACTCGTGGTACTGGACGAGGGGTGAGACCTCTCCGGTAGCCTCGCCTCCATGTCGTCCAAGCTCGTCATCAGAGGTGCACGCGAACACAACCTGAAGGATGTTTCGCTCGAGTTACCTCGAGACCGTCTGATCGTCTTCACCGGGCTCTCGGGTTCAGGGAAGAGTTCGCTCGCCTTCGACACCATTTACGCAGAGGGACAACGGCGATACGTCGAATCACTCTCGGCCTATGCCCGACAGTTTCTTGGGCAAATGGACAAGCCCGACGTCGACTTCATTGAAGGCCTCTCACCAGCTATCTCAATCGATCAGAAGTCAGCCTCACGGAATCCCAGGTCGACTGTTGGAACCGTGACCGAGGTCTATGACTACCTCCGGCTCCTTTGGGCACGAATTGGCCATCCCCACTGCCCAACTTGTGGACGTCCGGTCACCCGCCAGACTCCGCAACAAATTGTTGACCGGATCCTCCAGATGGACGAAGGAACGAAGTTTCTTGTCTTGGCGCCCGTTGTCCGAGGGAGAAAGGGCGAGTACTCCACACTGCTCGACGACCTCGCGAAGCAAGGATTTGCTCGAGTTCGCGTTGATGATGAGGTCATTGAGTTGGCGGACCGGAGTGAGGTTGACCTCGCTCGCTATGAGAACCACACGATTGAGGTCATTGTTGACCGCTTAGTGCTGAAGGCATCGGCGAGGACGCGACTTACTGAGTCAATTGAAACAGCGCTCGGCTTGACTGGCGGAACAGCAGAGATTGAAGTCCTTCATGATGAGGGGTCGGAACGCATTCCGTTCAGCCAACACCTTGCCTGCTCCTATGACGGCACCAGTTTTGAAGAGCCGGCCCCTCGAACGTTTTCGTTCAACTCACCCTACGGAGCATGCCCCGCTTGTGTAGGCCTCGGTACCACCTATGAAGTGGACCCAGACCTCGTGGTGCAGAACGACGAATTGAGTCTCAATGACGGAGCAATCGCCCCATGGGCATCTGCTCGTTCTGAATACTTTGTCGGACTGCTGAGAGGCGTCGCAGAGCTCGGTGGATTCAGCCCCGATGCTCCGTGGTCAACCTTGACGAAGAAGCAACGTGAGCTTGTGTTATCTGGGACCGGAGCAAAGAAGGTCCAGGTTCAGTACAAGAACCGATTCGGACGCGGCCGGAACTACACCTCAGAGTTCGAAGGCGTCGTTCCCTGGCTGAAGCGTCGTCATAGTGAGGCAGAGTCAGACTGGGGGAGAGAGCAAGTCGAAGCATTTATGCGCGAGGCGCCCTGCCCTTCGTGCGCAGGTGCCCGACTCAAGCCCGAGTCGCTTGCCGTCACTGTGTGTGGCATGAGCATTGCGGCATTCTGCGAACTTGCCATTGGCGAAAGCCTTGCAACAATCAATTCGCTTGAACTCTCTGATCGTGAGCACTTGATTGCCGATCGGGTGGTCAAGGAGATCACGGAACGAATGGCGTTCTTGCTTGATGTCGGTCTTGATTACCTCTCCCTTAGTCGCTCTTCTGCAACATTGTCTGGTGGGGAAGCTCAGAGAATTCGGCTGGCTTCTCAAATAGGTAGCGGCCTTGTTGGCGTGCTGTACGTACTCGATGAGCCTTCCATTGGGCTTCATCAGCGCGACAATCAACGCTTGATTGCGACGCTCGAGCGACTTCGAGACCTTGGCAACACCGTCATCGTGGTTGAGCATGACGAAGAGACCATTCGAGCGGCTGACTATGCCGTTGATATTGGTCCCGGGGCTGGTGAGCATGGTGGTCACGTCATTCATGCAGGTCCGGTGAGTGGGCGAGGTGGCCTGCTCACGAACAAACTGTCAGTAACGGGGCAATACCTGTCTGGCAAGAAGTCCATCAAGGTGCCGTCCACACGTCGCCCAGGCTCAGGCGAACACCTCGTCGTCCGCGGTGCGAAGGAGCACAATCTTCGTGACCTCGACGTCGCCTTCCCGCTCGGCACTTTCACCGCCGTCACTGGAGTTTCAGGTTCCGGAAAGTCGACCCTCGTCAATGAGATCCTGCTGAAGAGCTTGGTGCACCAGATTCATCGTGCGCGTGAACTGCCTGGTCGTCACCGGACCATTGAAGGCGTCTCGCTGATTGACAAGGTGGTCAGTGTCGATCAGGCGCCGATCGGGCGAACGCCTCGGTCGAATCCAGCAACGTATACCGGCGTGTTCGATCACGTTCGTAAGTTGTTTGCGCTTGCTCCTGAGTCAAAGGTTCGCGGGTATCAGCCTGGTCGTTTCAGCTTCAACGTAAAGGGCGGCCGATGCGAGGCATGCTCGGGTGACGGCACCTTGAAGATCGAAATGCACTTTCTCCCTGATGTGTATGTCCCTTGTGAAGTTTGCGGGGGAGCGCGTTACAACCGTGACACGCTCGAGGTGAAATTCCGCGGAAAGACGATTGCTGACGTTCTGCAAATGCCATGCGAAGAGGCGTTGCTGTTCTTTGAGAAGCAACCACCGATCGTCAGGCACCTTCAGACGCTCTGTGACGTTGGGCTTGGCTATGTCCGCTTGGGTCAAGCGGCAACCACGCTGTCCGGGGGCGAAGCCCAGCGCGTGAAACTCGCGACCGAACTCGCTCGACGGCCAACGGGCCACACGCTCTATGTCCTTGATGAGCCCACCACTGGGTTGCATTTTGATGACGTCGCACGGCTTCTTGGCGTGCTGCAACGTCTGGTTGATCAGGGCAATACGGTCGTCGTGATCGAGCACAGCCTCGATGTCGTGAAGTGTGCCGACTGGGTCATTGATCTCGGCCCGGAAGGTGGAAATCGAGGCGGAAAGCTTCTGGCCGAAGGCACTCCTGAACAGGTTGCCTTGGTGAAGGAGAGCTTCACGGGTCAGTGGTTGAAGAAGCTGCTTCCGTGACGTCGTTTCTCTCCGTTGGCTAGCGAAGCGGCGAGTAAGCGAACTTCAACCAGCAGTCATCGACAGCTAAATGATGGTCAACATTCGTTCGAGAGCAACTTTGGCCCACTCGGCCGTCTCGGGTTCAACGGTGATTTGATTCGGACGTTCGCCGGCGACAAGCGCTTCCAAGATCCAAGCAAGGTGGGGAAGATCAATTCTCGCCATCGTTGCGCAAGGACACACGAGTGGATCAAGACACTCGACGTGGAGATCTGGATGTTCTTTTGCTAGACGATTGACCAAGTGCACCTCGGTGGCGATGCCAATTGCGGTTCCGCTCGGCGCAGCTTCAACGGCGCGAATTATGGCGTCGGTTGATCCAACGACATCGGCAAGTTCAACCGTTTCATGCGCACACTCAGGGTGCACCAGTACGAAGCCTTCTGGATGGCGGGTTCGAAAATCCGCAATGTGTTCCGGACGGAATCGTTGATGAACCGAGCAATGTCCCTTCCAGAGCAACAAGGTTGAGGTTTCAACGGCCTTCGGATCAAGTCCACCAAGTTCGAATCTCGGGTTGTAGAGCAACATGGTGTCGGGATCGAAACCGAGCTGATAACCCGTATTGCGTCCAAGGTGCTGGTCGGGGAAGAAGAGCACTCGATCCCCCCGAGTCCTGCCGTCGACCTCTTCGAGGAGGGCCCAAGTAAGGACAGCCTTCGCGTTTGATGAGGTGCAAACTGCTCCTCCGTTGCGACCAACGAAAGCTTTCAGTGCTGCGGACGAGTTCATATAGGTAATGGGAACGACCCGCTCAAGGTCGATGACCCTTCCGAGGGCATCCCAAGCATCTTGGACGGCATCAATGTCTGCCATGTCGGCCATTGAGCAACCGGCATTGAGATCAGGGAGAAAAACTTGCTGGTGAGGGCCGGTCAAGATGTCCGCCGACTCCGCCATGAAGTGCACTCCACAGAAAACGATTGACGCTGCGGCGGTGTTGTCTGCGGCGATTCGGCTAAGACCGAAGGAGTCACCGCGTGCATCGGCGAATGCCATGACATCGTCATGCTGGTAGTGGTGACCAAGAATCATGCAGGTGTCACCGAGACTCGCCTTGGCGATCGTGATCATGTCCAAGAGGTCTTCTCGCCGAGCACTGGTGTACCGCTCGCCAAGGGTGCGTTGGATTCTGAGCATGCTCACCCCATCACGATCGGGCCGCCTCGACCTTCAAGGCTTCCTTGAGCCTAGTTGTGGACGCAGTTTTCATTCCCACTTGTGGCATGGTTCACTCTGACTATGCGCCGTCCACCTAGCGGGTCGATTCCCGACGCCCCAGGTTCCTATCAGTTCTATGACAACGAGGGTCGGTGTCTGTATGTCGGGAAGGCTTCGTCGCTCCGCCATCGACTGAGTAACTACTTCCAACCTCCAGGAAGCCTCCCTCTTCGCACTGCGCAGATGGTGGCTGCTGCGGATCGAGTTGAGTGGACAGTCGTTGCTTCAGAGGTCGATGCGTTGCTGCTCGAACATGCCCTGATCCAAGCACATCAACCCCGTTTCAATATTCGTCTGAAGGATGACAAGACCTATCCGTGGCTCGCCTTGTCCGTCAATGAGCAATGGGCGAGACCGGTCGTGTATCGCGGGAAGCGGCGAAAGGGCGTTCAGTACTTTGGCCCGTACCCGCACGTTCGCTCACTTCGTCAGACCTTGGACCTCGTTGTCAAGACCTTCCCGGTTCGGACTTGTTCCGATGCAAAATTCGGACGCCATGAAAAGCTCGGGCGTGCCTGTTTGCTCTTCGACCTTGAGCGATGCAGTGGCCCGTGTATTGGTGCCGTCGACGAAGCGACCTATGGCGACTACGTCACGGGACTTCAGCGCTTCTTTGCCGGAGATACCGAAGAGATGCTGTCGAACTTGTCGCAGGAGATGGAGGACGCCGCAGCAGCACGTGAGTACGAGCGAGCAGCTCGCGCTCGCGACGCGCTTACGGCCATTGCCGAAGCGTCGGAGAGCCAAGAAGTCGTCGTCGACGCATCAGGCAGCTTCGATGCCTTTGGATTGCTTGCCAATGAATTGGAGGCCTCCGTCTCGGTCCTCCACATTCGTCATGGTCGCGTCGTCGGACGCAACGGCTTCATTGCAGATCGAGTCGATGCTCAAGAGACTGATGATCTCATGGCGACCTTGCTCGAGCGGTTCTATGAAGAACGAGCTGTGGAGATTCCGAGACAGATCCTCGTGAGCGTTGATCTCGATCCCGCCAGATCTCAAGTCCTGACGTCTTGGTTGAGCGGCGTTCGTGGGGGACCGGTATCGGTCACAAGCGCCCACCGGGGGCGACGTCGTCAGGTGCTTGAGATGGCCAAACGAAATGCAGGCGAGGACTTCGCTCGGCATCAACTTCGACGAGCAAGCGACCACAATGCTCGTTCTCGTGCACTTACTGAACTGCAGGCGGCACTGAATCTTCGCGAGGCTCCGCTTCGCATTGAGTGTTACGACATGAGTCACCTGCAGGGAACCGACTATGTCGGCTCCATGGTGGTCTTTGAAGATGGCTTGGCAAAGCGAAGCGATTATCGCCACTTCACCGTGAAGACCGTGGAGGGAAATGATGACTTCGCCGCGATGGCGGAGGTTCTCCGTCGGAGGTTGCGACGTCTCGATGAGCAGGAAGACCCTGCAGGTGGTCGTCGGAGATTTGCCTATCGACCACAACTCTTGTTGATCGACGGTGGAAAGGGTCAGCTTTCCTCCGTGCTTGCGGTTTTGGATGAACTTGGTCTACGGGACGAGATCGAAGTTGCCTCGCTGGCAAAACAATTCGAAGAGGTCTATCGCCCTGGAAACTTACGACCATGCTTCGTCCCACGCGGTTCCGAGGGGCTCTTTCTCCTTCAGAGAATTCGAGACGAAGCGCACCGCTTTGCCATCACCTTCCACCGACAACGTCGAGGAGCGCGGATGACCGACTCGGTTCTCGATGGCATTGTTGGACTTGGTCCCGCGCGGTCAAAGCGACTCCTTGAGACCTTTGGCACCGTGAAGCGGCTTCGCGGCGCGGACTTGGAGGTGTTGACGGCACTTCCTTGGTTGCCCGACAGCATCGCAACGAAGGTGTTCATGCACCTTCATGCCGACGATCCTGATGCCGAACCGTCCGAAGTGCCCCTCCATGAGGCCGATCGGCAAGACTAGGGCTATGCACCGATTGCTCATTGTGACGGGGATGTCAGGAGCTGGAAGGTCGACCGCTTCAGCGGCGCTCGAAGATCTTGGTTGGTACGTGATTGACAACATCCCGACGCCCCTCATTGTTGAGGCAGCACGACTTGCCTGTCATCCGGCAAAGAAGACCGAACGTGTGGCCTTTGTCCTTGGGCGAAGCGGTCACATTCATGCTCCAGAGCTCGAGCAAGTGCTGCATCGACTCTCAGGTGACTATCTGGTGGATCTGCTCTACCTCGATGCGGATGAAGACGTGTTGGTGCGTCGCTATGAAGGCAATCGCCGACGCCACCCTCGTTCACTTGTCGGTGTTGTCGAGGCAATTGCTGAGGAGCGTGCAGCCCTAGAGCCGGTGAAGGAAGTTGCCACCGTTCTTCTCGACACTTCAGAGCTCAACACCAATCAACTTCGACTTCGAATTCAGGATCTCTTCGAAGAAGCTTCGGCCCCAGCCTCAATGCGAACCTCAGTGACCTCTTTTGGCTTCAAGCATGGGATTCCCTTAGATGTCGATTTGGTCTTTGATGTTCGGTTCCTTCCGAATCCCCACTGGGAACCTGAGCTTCGCTCGGAAAGTGGACTCAATCCCTCGGTCAAGGACTTCGTTTTTGCGGGGGCCGAGACCGAAGAGTTCCTCATTCGACTCGACGAGATGCTTGCGCTGCTGATTCCGGCGTATAGCCGTGAAGGGAAGTCCTACTTCACGATCGCGATTGGCTGCACCGGCGGACGTCACCGTTCCGTCGCCATCGCCGAAGAAGTAGCGCGCAGAGTGAGAACTGCTGGTCTCTGTGCTGAAGTCAACGTCTTTCACCGCGATATTGATCGATGACTGGTCCGAATGTTGTCGTCTTCGGCGGCGGCCATGGCGCCGCTGCTGCGCTTCGTGCGGTGCGGGTGTACGCCGGATCGATTACCGGCGTCATCACGGTTGCTGATGACGGGGGATCGAGCGGCCGCCTGAGGACCGCCCTCGATGTCGTGGCAGTTGGTGACCTCAGGCGGTGTCTTCTGGCACTCTCCGCTCATGACGGCCCTCTCGAGGCGCTGTTTGAACACCGTTTCACCGTAGGCACCCTCGATGGACATCCCGTAGGCAATCTGATGCTCGCTGGGTTGATTGATCTCTACGGGGATCTTCTTGCTGGACTCGAGGCAGCAGCAACACTGCTCGACTGCGTTGGGAGAGTCCTTCCATCGACGCTCGAACCGGTCGTCTTGGTTGCAGAGACCTCGACCGGTCCAGTCAAGGGTCAGAGCGCGATTGCACGGCGTCCGGACATCTCGTCGATTCGCCTTGAACCCGCCATTCCCTTAGTTCCAGAGGCCGTCTTGGAGGCAATTGCGGACGCTGATCAGATTCTCCTTGGGCCTGGTTCACTCTTCACAAGCGTGCTCGCCTCCGTTGCTCCACCTTGTATTCAAGAAGCCCTAGAACAGACTGGAGCCAAGAAGATCTACGTGGCGAATCTGCGAGAACAAGTTCCGGAAACCTTCGGTTTTTCCCTGGCTGACCATGTCGATGCATTAATTCGTCATGGCGTGCAACCCGATCTTGTCGTGTGGGATCCATCGCTCGGGATGAACCGTGGCAACGTCGTTGTCGACGTGATTGAGGCACCCCTCGCCTTCGAGGATCGGCCTATGCACGACCCCACTCGTCTGGCGGCGGTAGTGTCGCCGCTGGCGTAGGACACGCTCACACTTCTAGGAGGCAACGTGGCAGTTCAGGTCGGCATTAACGGGTTTGGGCGCATTGGGCGCAACTTCGTTCGAGCAGTGCTTGCAAGTGGTGCTGACATTGAGGTGGTCGCTATTAACGACCTGACCTCGGCGACGACGCTTGCCCACCTTCTTCGCTACGACTCGACGCAGGGTCGATTCTCAGGAACGGTCGAGGTCGATGGCGACACCATTGTCGTCAACGGCAAGCGAATTGTGGTGTTTGCTGAGCGTGACCCAGGTGCCCTCGATTGGGCATCGGTCGGTGCTGACGTCGTCGTTGAGTCAACTGGACTCTTCACCACGCGTGAAAAGGCTTCGCAACACTTGAAGGGTGGAGCAAAGAAGGTCATTGTCTCGGCGCCAGGAACCGAAGTGGATGCAACCTTCGTGATGGGCGTGAATGACGATATGTACGACCCAGCCGCCCACATTGTGGTCTCGAATGCGTCATGTACGACCAACTGCTTCGTGCCCATGGTGAAGGTGCTCGACGATGCCTTCGGCATCATCAGTGGTCTTATGACCACGGTGCACGCCTACACCAATGATCAAAATCTTCTCGACCTTGCCCACAGTGATCTTCGCCGTGCGAGGGCCGCAGCGGTCAACATCGTGCCGAGTTCCACCGGCGCAGCTCGAGCGACGAGTCTGGTGCTCGAATCCATGAAGGGAAAGCTTGACGGAACGTCTCTTCGAGTTCCGGTCCCGGTTGGTTCCATCACCGACTTCACCGCCGTTGTTCCAGGGAATCCCACGGTTGCTGAAGTGAACGCTGCCTACGCTGCAGCGGCAAAGACCGAGCGACTCGGAAAAGTGCTCGTCTACACCGAAGAGCCCATTGTTTCCGAAGACATTGTCTCCTCGCCGGCCTCATGCACCTTTGACGCCGGACTCACGATGGTTCAGCGGATCGACGATTCCAGTTCCATGGTCAAGGTTCTTGGCTGGTACGACAATGAGTGGGGCTATTCCAACCGACTCGTCGATCTCGCTGTTCTTCTTGGAGCTTGAGCCCAATGGGAAATAGGCCGGCTGCCCTAGCTGGGCTTCCTTTGCTCGAGGATCTCGGTGATCTGTCGGGTGCCCGTGTCTTGGTGCGTGCGGACTTCAACGTTCCTCTTGCCGAGCGGAATGGAGAACGTGTCGTCGTCGACGATTTTCGAATCACCGCAACCTTGCCAACTCTGACCTATCTGCTCGAGCAGGGTGCGACCGTGGCGGTGTGTTCACACCTCGGACGACCGACGGTGATGGGGGATCCCAAGTTCTCCATGGCACCTATCGCAGCAGTGATGGAGCGGCTCCTTCCCGGTGTTGAAGTCCTCGAGAATGTTCGGTTTCATCCAGGCGAAGAGTCGTGTTCTGATGAAGCAGTTGACGCACTGATTGACTCCTTTGACTGTTTCGTCAACGACGCGTTTGGTTCCTCGCATCGAAATCACGCCTCGGTTGTTGGCATTGCGAGAAGACTTCCCTCGGCGGCAGGACGTCTGGTGCAACGAGAAGTTGAAGTTCTTGGTGGACTCCTTCACCAACCACCTTCGCCGTTCGTCGCAATTGTTGGTGGAGCCAAGGTTGCCGACAAGCTGGGCATTCTCATGACGTTGGCCGACAAGGTCGACACCCTGATTGTCGGTGGAGCTATGGCGTTTACCTTCCTGGCTGCTCAAGGGCACGAAATTGGCGCTTCGATGGTCGATCCATCCAAGCTCTCGCAATGTCAAGAACTGCTCAATCGAGACGTCGAGATTCTCCTACCAACCGACATTGTGGCCATTGAGCCTGGTGGCTCCTTTGGGCCACAGTTCAATGGAACGAGTCCTGACGCACAGGTGCTCACCTACGGTGAAGACCTTCCCGAAGGCTGGATTGGCCTTGATGTTGGACCCGACAGTGTGAAGGCATTCGGCGAGCGAATTGCTGAGGCCTCAACGATTCTTTGGAATGGTCCCGTCGGAGCCTTCGAAGATGAGCGGTTTGCCGCAGGAACACTTGGCGTTGCGCATGCGGTGGCAGACAGCAGTGGCTTCAGTGTCATTGGTGGTGGTGACAGTGCGATGGCGCTCAATGGGGCGGGCCTTGCAGATCAGATTTCCTTCATGTCGACTGGTGGCGGTGCGAGCCTCGAGTTCATTGAACATGGCGACCTGCCAGGACTTGCAGCGCTGCGTGCCGCCTCGAATGCGCCGAAGGGATGACCATGGGGCGAAACGCGCTGATTGCCGGCAACTGGAAACTCAATCTTGATCACCATGAAGCCCTTCACCTGATTCGAGATCTTGGCCTTCGGCTGAACCAACTGGAACTCAGCAAGGTTGAAGTTGCTGTTCATCCTCCCTTCACTGATCTGCGAACGGTCCAGACGATCGTCGAAGGCGACAAGTTGCCGATCAGCCTTGGTGCCCAGCACGTCAGTCATCACGCAAAGGGTGCCTACACCGGTGAAGTGAGTACCACCATGCTGGCGAAACTAAAAACGCAGTACGTCCTCGTTGGCCATTCTGAGCGTCGGGCGCTTTTTGGAATGGATGACCAACTCGTCCAACAAACGGCTGCCGCCGTCATTGCAGAGGGCATGTCAGCAGTGATTTGTGTTGGGGAGTCGGCTGAAGAGCGCGAAGCGGGGGAGATGACCGCCGTGCTTGAACGTCAAACGCTCGCAGCGGTTCGAGGATTGCCCGCTACTGCTGCAGACGCCATTGTGCTGGCCTATGAACCCGTCTGGGCAATTGGAACCGGTCAAGCGGCAACCGCCGAGGATGCCCAGCATGCAGCAAGCTTTCTCCGGGAAACGCTGAGTTCATCCCTTGGGAAGGCTGCCGCAGATTCCATTCGGATCCTTTATGGCGGATCAGTGCAGCCGCAAAACACCGAAGAGTTGCTCGGAGGGCCAGATGTCGACGGCGTTCTCGTCGGAGGGGCAAGTCTGAATGGCGCCACCTTTGCCGAGATCGTCGCAGCCGCTGTCCGGTGCTACGGTTGAATCCCTAGGAACGAAGGAACTCCACGTGACGGTCGTCTACCTCATCATTGAAGTCATCGCAGCCCTCGCGCTGATTCTGCTTGTCTTGCTGCACAGCGGCAAGGGTGGCGGGCTTTCCGACATGTTTGGTGGTTCCGTTGGAGCAGCAGCTCAAGGTTCAACGGTTGTTGAGAAGAATCTTGACCGAATCACCATTGTCATTGCTCTTATTTTCTTCTTCACGACGCTGACCCTGGACCTCAGGCTGCAGTGAGGTTCCCGGTGGCACGTCCCCACCGAGGTGCCGCTGGTCTCCTTGTAAGTCTTCTTCTGACCTCGGTTTTTGCCGCTGGGTGTGGCTCGACCATAAAGCCTGCGGACGTCCTCTCTCGAGCCGTTGGAGGAACCGTCACGGTTGCAACGGTCGGAGCGAGAGCAGATTGCTGGCCGCTGCGACCAGCAAGTTCGTCGCCGGCGTCAGCGCTCGTCGATGCCGCCATCTTGCCTAGTGCCTTCACACTGAATTCTCGAGGCGTGTGG
The DNA here is from genome assembly GCA_903874965.1 of uncultured Actinomycetes bacterium. Classification (GTDB taxonomy): domain Bacteria; phylum Actinomycetota; class Acidimicrobiia; order Acidimicrobiales; family RAAP-2; genus CAIQEU01. Next base: position 32,874 of record CAIQUD010000003.1, read on the forward strand.
AAGCTGAATCAGGACGTGTTCTCTCAGGTCGAGCTTTCAAGCACCGATCCTCAGGTTGTGGTGTACTCCCTCAACCCACAGGCAGTTTGGTCGACCGGTCGTCCAATCAGCTCCGTTGACCTCATTGCAAACTGGCAGGCTGGCAAGAAGTCAACGTTGCAAACAGCGCAGGGCTACCAAGCCATCTCTTCGCTCATTCCAGGTGAATCTGCCGGTCAGGTCATTGCGACCTTTGCCCACCCGTTCGCTGATTGGCGAGTGTTGTTTGCCAACCTGCTTCCCGCTGAAGTCCTTCGTGCTGGACCAAGGGGTTGCACCAATCCAGTTGCGTCAATTGATGTCTCGGGTGGCCCATTTTCTCTTGGAGCATCGACGCCAAGCCGAATCACCCTCATCAGGAATCCCCACTGGTGGGGAACAACCGCGTCCCTTGATCGAGTGGTCATACGGATTGCTCCTTCCACTGCGGTTGCAGCGTCGTGGGTGTCCCACAATGTTGCGCAACTTACGACGTCGACCCCGTTCTCAACAGCTGACGTTCTCCGTGTTGCGCAGTCGAATCGAACCAGTTCTTCCATTGGCCAAACCTCGGCGATGGTGCAACTCGTGCCGAATCTGAGGACGGGACCAATGGCAATCCTCGAGCTTCGACAGGCGGTCGAAACCGCTATCGATCGCTTCAGCCTGGGCCAGGCAATGGTTGGGGCCACCACGGTCAGCATGGGAGTGCTTTCAAGCGCACTGACTTCGAAACTGGTCACCAATGCGCTTGGCCAGGATCGTGCGGGCGCCTCGGCAATGACGCCACCGGTTCCTCCGACCCCCGAGGTGGTGGCGGGACTGAGTGCCGCTGGCATTCATCTTGTTGCCGGTCACTACGTCAAAACCGGTGGCCACCCGATTGTCCTCACCATTGGCGTGCCACTCGACCTTCCTTGGGTTCACGCCTTTACCAATGAGCTCAGCCGCCAATTGCAAGTTGCGGGATTTGGCGTGAGAATTCGATTCGTTCCAAATGGTGTGGTCGCTTCGACCCAACTTGCGTTGCACCAACTTGATGGAGCCGTGCTCCTTCGAACTGCCTCGCAAGCAGTGAGCCTCGAGGCCCCATGGTTCCTGTCGGCCAAGTCAGGGGGGCGAGTGCTTGCGAACCCTGGTGGCTATACCAATCCGCAAGTCGATGCAGCTTTCGCGTTGGCATCCACGCAGCTCAATCCAGTTGATGCTGCGGTGACCTACCGCTCAATCGACGCACAACTTTCCTCCGACGTCGGCGTCATTCCGTTGAACTCTCTCGCAGCATTCCAGGCATGGCGAACAAGACTCGATGGTGTGTCGATCTATCCGTATGGCGGAGTGACAACGCAAGATGCTGAAACTTGGGCGATCTTGGTTCCATCACACGCAGGAGCCAAGCCGCAAGTTCTGAATCCAACCATGACGGTTGGCTAGCCAATCAAGAGGTGCCTCTGCTCGCGCTAGAGTGGCTCTCTGCGGTCCTCGGATTGTGGCACACGTCGAAGTGGCGGAATAGGCAGACGCGCTAGCTTGAGGGGCTAGTGCCCGTAAGGGCGTGGGGGTTCAAGTCCCCCCTTCGACACCAACACCTCCTCGACTTTCAACGTTCGAGCGAAGTTCCAGACCTCACGACCTTGTAACGACTTCAAGAGCTGACGAGTTGAAGTTCTTGGAGCGTGAGTGTCATTGAATCTTGGTGACACGATCTTCTCAAGACCTGGACGCCGAAAGTCTGGCTCTACGCGTCTGAGTAGGGTTCCCTCGTTCTGATCTTCGGTGGACGAGGTCGCTTCGGCCAGGTGACCCCACCTGCATGAAGGAGCACCCGGAGTCGGTAGTTCTCGAAGTTCGAGAAGCCATGACCACAGCGTTTGACCCTCTTGACGCATAAATTCAGTCCTTCAGTTGGACCGTTGCTCGCACCGGTTCTGTGGTGATTCAAGATCTCGGTTCGCCAGCGCTGAAGCGTCTTAGCCATTGACCTGATCTCGGGAACCGAGTCTGCTTGGCAGGACGAGATGGCCTTGTCGAGCAACAGCTCGGCAATTGCTGGATCGTCTGTCAGATAGACCTCTCGAACTGACTCCTTGGCGAGCCAGGCGCCAAGTACCTCGTCGTTTGGGTCACCGAACCTCAGACCAAGGAGCATCCGGTTCTGTCCAGGTTCGTCGAGGCGTTCCGCTCCAGTCAAGAGCACCTTTCTGATTCTGAACAGTGGGTCAGCCTTTCTGCCTCGGTGTCCCAATTGCTCGTTCTGCACTCGTCTGCGGACCTTGTCCATCATGCGATTGGCCACTCGAACAACGTGGAAGGGATCAGCCACTCGAGTGGCATGGTCAAGATGAGGACTGAGTCCTGCTCGAAAGGACTCGGCTAAGTCCGTTGCGACGACTTCAATGCCTTCTAGCCACTTCGGATCTTGAGCGGAAGTCCAGTTTCGCAAGTCTTTGGCGCTGTTTCCCTTGACCATGTCAATCACGATCTTGGCGTCTAGGTCAACAAGACCCGTCGCATAGATGGTGCGGTGATGACGAGTGGCTGAGAGAAACGAGGTCTCATCAACGCCGAGCTTCGTCACTCGACCAACACGATGCTGATCCTCCACGAGTGGTGTGCCGTGGTGTTCAACTGCCCCCATGACCGTGTTCCAACAGACGCCGAACTCTTCTGCAACCTTTGCAACTGGTCGGGCGAGTTCACCAACCTGACGGCAGCTCTCCATGGCAGCTCTTGTTGAGAGCACTACTCGAGGCTCGATCCCAACGTGGGACTCGGTCCAGGTCTTCGTCTCGCAATCAGCATCCGGACACCGCCAGCGGCGCTTCACCCAAACGAGCCTCGTCGCTCGTCCAAACCACGACAGATCTCTAATCGAGACTGCTCGTCGTTCATGGGGCTTGGCCCTTGTTCCACACGCAGTGCAACCCGTCACGGTCGAAGTCGTCTCGACCGTCAAGATCATCTCCTCAGGGTCATGCTTGACGTCCAAGATCTTAAAACTAGGCAATTGCAACATCTCTTCGCCGAAGCAGATACCTTCATGCATGCAGGGGTCTCCTCACCGTTGCTGCCATTAACAACAACGACGATGGCGGGGCCCCTGCTTCAGGTGGTGGATGCTCGCGAGAGGATCAAATCCCTACTTGAACGCGGAGAGCCGGATTAACCGGCTTCCAAGGAGCGTCGGGTGCCCAGGGAGCGCAAAGCGCTGAGGGCGCAACTGGTTCTCAAGGAAGCCAAGGCACGAATGGGTTGAGTGGATCCACTGGTTCCCAAGGAAGTGTTGGCTCGTCAGGCTTCCAAGGAGCAACTGGAGGATCTGGAGCTCAAGGGACTCAAGGATTCCAAGGCGCAACAGGAGCGCAAGGGGTGCAGGGCGCAACAGGAGCGCAAGGGACTCAAGGATTCCAAGGCGCAACCGGTGCACAAGGGGTGCAGGGCGCAACAGGAGCGCAAGGGACTCAAGGATTCCAAGGCGCTACCGGTGCCCAGGGCAACCAGGGAAGTCTCCAGATGTATGCCAATAACACCTTGATTGCTGGAAGTGCATCACAATGGACTTCGCCGGGCGCGTTGTTAGCGGCCGGAACGGCTTCGGTAGCAGGGGAGTCATCGATACCAAAGGCCGTGACGTTCTCGGCCTTCACGATCGCCGTGAGCGGGACGCTCAGGGCAAACGGTGTCACGACGGTGAGTCTCGACTATGGCACGACGTCAGCGCTCGGGAGCACAGTCATTCTCGGGACGTTTGCCGCAAACTCCACCCTTTGGATACCTGGATCTCCGAGTTTTCCATCGATGCCAGTTGGGAACCTGTTTTCGGTGAAGTTCTCAAATCCCAACGGAAACTTGTCTCAAGTTTCAACGACATGGACACTTACGAATTAGGTGGTGCAGTTCAATCATCCGTGATCCAAGAAACAAAGCGGAAAAATTGCATGACTTTGGCCCCAATGTCAGGGGTTGAAGTCATGCAATTTGCTATCTTTGAGGACTCTCAAAAAAAAGGACAGGGAACATCACTCCTCAGATTGGAAACTCAGATTC
>CAIQUD010000004.1 GCA_903874965.1 uncultured Actinomycetes bacterium
ATCGGTGGTGACAGTGTTGCCACCAGCGTCTTGGACCGTGAAGGCTGGCTGGGTGGTGAAGACCACACCACCAGTGCTCGACGATGGACTGGTTTTCAGAACCAGCTGAGATGCACTACCTGCAACGGAGAACGAACTTGAGGTTGCACTGGTCAAGACACCGTCGGTCGCGGTGAGCTGATATCCGGCGCCTGGCCCAACAATCTGACAACCACTGAAGGTAATGACGCCAAGGGTCTCGCTCTGGGTGCAGCCTGAAAGCGTTCCCGGGCCACCAGCAGTTGGGGTGCCTGGCGTGATGGACAAAGTTACGGTTGACACGTCCGTGGTCACGGTATTGCCGAGGACGTCGACAACTCGGATGACTGGCTGTTGGGCAAACGCGCTACCGCTGACTGATGCCGACGGAGAAGTAGACATGATGAGTTTGGTTCCATCGCCAGATACCCCAAAGGCCTGCGAACTGGCTGCCACCAGGCTTCCGTCATTTGCCAGTAGTACGTAACCAACACCAGTGACCGTGACCGTGCAGCCAGAAAAGGTAATGACGCCAAGGGTCTCACTCTGGGTGCAGCCTGAAAGCGTTCCCGGGCCACCAATGATTGGGCTGCCTGGAGCTATTGACAAGGTCACCAATGAAGCGTCGGTGGTCACAACATTGCCAGAACTGTCTTGCACGGCAACCGATGGTTGTGTTGGAAGAGGGAGTCCCGTACTCGCGTCAGTCGGTTGGGTGACAAACGCCAGCGCTGCGGCCACTCCAGTGTCAACGCTGAACGCCGTGGAGCCGCTGACAGAAGGCGTGCCAACATCGGTAACAAGGAGCGAAGACGCCCCAACAAGACGCGGAACGAAACCGGTAGACGGAATAGCAATGCCGCTCGCAAAAGTAAGCGAGGCCGATGGATACGTCGGAACCATTCCGTTTAGCCCCGGAGACAAGCCGGACCAAAGCACGGATTTAGGACCTATATAGGTGGTATCTACGACGCCTGAGAGTGTGGCGGACACTTGCGTCACACTGACTGGCACCCCGGCCGTGTAGGGACCAGGCGCCAGCGTCACTTCTAAGGTCGGTGTCGGCGTCGTCTTCGACACCGTGATCGGGGCGCTCACCCAGTTATACAAGGTTTCTGCAACGGAATAGGTATACGTCGTCGAAGGAGTGAGTCCTGTGTCCGCACAGGTCGCCGTCGGAGCGCTCACGCTGCAGATCACTTGTGAAGCTCCCGGCGAGGTGCGAGTCACCGTCACCTTGGCTCCAGTGACGGTCTGCGTAGTGTTCGCCCACGAGACGGAGATTAAGCCGCTTCCGTTTGCGACGGCCATCGGCGACGTAGGAGACAACAAGGTCGCTGCTGCTCCTTGGGCAGTATTGGTGTTCGAGGCATCGGTCACGATGAAGTAGGCAACCGCCACACCGCAACCAAACACCACGAGCGCAATCGCCCCAAGTGACAGGACGGACATTTTGGAAATCAAATGCTTGAAGAACCTCATGAGGTTCCTGAAGTGATCGCAACAGGGATTGAGAAGAGTGCGCCTTGGCAACCCGTTGGGGCAGTGCTCGCCATCGAAACCGCCGATGCAAGTCGCACCAAGGTGGTCGAATTTCCCGGAATTGGCAGCGCTACCGATGGCTGGTCGACAAAGGTCACGTTGGGCGTGTCACAACTTCCGATACCGCCCGTTGCCACAATCGTTCCGTTGCCGGTAATCGAATGCAGCACAACCGGATAACTGTTTGGATTGCGGACTCGCAAAATAACTTCCGCCGTGCCCCCAGGTTGGAGTTGAGTAGCGGGGGCATCACCACCACTCACCGCCGCAACCGTCACCGCACTCATATTGCCCGTCAGCACCGTTGACGACCCTGCTCCTGAGGAGCTCAGAGCGGCCCATGCAATACCAATGCCGGAGAGGAGCACCCAGGCACCAAGAACGAAGGCAAAACGCCGGCTCATCCTCGTGCCCTTGCGCTGACCACGAGGGACAAGGTCTGGTTGCGGCAACCATCTTGGTTAAACGCGGTATTGCGCATCGAAATCTTTGGCCAGCGAGAAATGTGGGACGAACTTGCCGAGAGATGGATGGTCGCACCGCCTGGCACCACGATGTTGGTGCCAAGTGTCGACGAGACAGCGAAGTTGGTAGCCGCACACTGCGAGTTCGAAAGGATCGAGACGTTCAGGGAATTTCCGATCACAGAAATTGGCAACGTGTTCGGATTGGTGACGGTGAGGTCCAATGGGACTGTCACACCGGGACGTAACGTTCCAACGGCTTGGACGTCAATCTTGAAGGCCACTGACGTATACGCCGAAAGATCAATCGCCGTTGGTGCCAATGGTGAAGTCACCGATACAACAAATGGGCCAGAATTCGCATTCGGAGTGAATGGTGCGGTGATCGCAACGCCATACGCATCGGTACGAACGGTGCAGCTTTGACCATCGATTGCGGTAGTGATTGCGCATGGTGAGAAAACCCCTCCGGGCCCAATGGCTGGAGCAAGGAAGGTCACAGGTTGGTTTGACAACCCGACGCCATGTGCGTCCACCAACCGAATTGAGAACGGCCGACGCTTCGGTGCACCTGAGCTCAACTCCGTGACACCGCCACTTCGAGCGACAAGCCTTGCCGGGGTGATGAGCCAACAATACGAAGCTTGCTTGCTGACGTTGCCCGCCAGGTCAGTCGCCGCCACTGCAAAGCAGTGGGAACCAATCTCGAGCCCGTCATATTCCACTTCTGCTTGCACCGGGCCTGCGTCATGATCAGGGTCACCTGTGCATGGCGTCAGAGACGCACCATCGAGCCCACAAGAAAACGTCACCGCAGAACGACTTCCAAGTTTGATGCCAAAGTCAGCACTTCGCCGAGTCGTCTCTCGCTTCGGCGCTTCAAGAATGACAGGGACGCCAGGTGCGATTGAATCGATGACAAACGATGTAGAGGATTGAACAGTGCTGGAAAATCCACCAGGATTCGAATATCGCCCAGTCGCTACAACGAGGTAAGTGCCGTCGGCAGGACGCTTTGGTATCACCAAGCTCCAGGTCGAACCGGGTCGTACCGATATCGACCGAACTTTCGCAGCAACGAACGCATGCCCGTCGAAGTAGCGACGAGTGGCGCTGTTTTGGATCGACACCTGAAGTGCCGTCAGCGATGACGCCGCTGTCGCTGACCCACAGATGCCGGCTGGGTGACATGCCTGCTGCCAAGTGCCTGCATTGAAGATATTTGAGGAAGTTGGTTGGTTGATCGACAGCTTTGGGATACTTGACTCACCGAATGCGCGACTTGCGAATGCCAAAAACGTCACGACCAGCGCGACGACAAACAAGCCGACGGCGACTCTCACTTGCGTTCGGCGCAAATGCGCTCGCGTTTCCATCAAATCTGCCGATCAGTGAGGGGACGACCATTGAAGCCCCGCGCAACGACATTGGATAAAGGCACGGATGCAGTGCCGCCAGGCCCAATGAAGCCTGACGGCACTGCCACCAGAGTGCTACTTAGCTTGCGGCGATGAAAAGCGGAACTGTTGCAGCTTGGCAACTGTCTTGATTCGCGCTGTTGTCAATCATCTGAAGGGTAACGGTGCCGCTGTATACCTGACCAGGGGTGAGGTCAACATTCGGGTGGATGGTGAAAGAGCCTGAGCCTGCGGTGATGCCATCACCGACGGCTGAACCACCAACCGAGAAGTCGTGTGAGCTGCAAGCTGGATTTGCTCCAACGGTCTTCGTCCAGTTTGTCTCGACGAGCGAAGGCGAGGTGCCTGTGGAACTTCCGACGGAGATGACGACCGAGGAAAGATACTGATTTCCTGCGCTTGGGTTCGTCACGGTGTAACTCACCGTGTCTTTGACGCCGGTACCAATTGTCGATGACGGAACGAGGTCACCGGAGGTAACCGCTGGTGCAGAGACGGTGAACGCAGTACTGGTACCGGTTGTCGCCGATCCCGTTCCTTGCCCGGTTGACGTGAAGTATGCGTAGGCAACTCCTGAAATGCCGAGGACAGCGACGGAAGCGACGCTGACCACCGCTGTCTTCTTAAAGGTAAAGCGCTTCATTTGGGTTCTCCAACGAGTTGGGACAGCGGACGCTGTCGCTTCTAGCAGTCGCATTGACCTCAAAAGGCGTCAATGATCGAGTGACTGTCTATCAGAGAGTCGCACTTGCAAAGTGGCACCAGAGTGAATTCTTGGTGACGCACTAGGCTTTGGGTGTGCAGGAACATGGGTCAAGAAGTCGACCCCATGAACTGGTGCTGTTGCAGTCTTAGCGCTTACCGTACTTCGCGTTGTGCCCCTTGACCGCTTGATAGCGGTGGCGGTAGAAGACCACGAGTGCAACGAAGACTGCTGCTGCAACGAGGTAACCGGCGTAGCTGAAGCCCTTCACCGTTGACTGGTACGTGGCTGCCGCGTTGTAGCCAATCGTTGTCAGCACGGAAACCCAAACTGCGACACCGATTGTGGTGAGGACTGTGAAGCTGAGCGGGTTCATTTCAGCAATACCGGCAGGTAGCGAAATGAAGGTTCGAATGACCGGCACGACCCGTCCGACAAGCACCGTGACCCCTCCACGCTTGGCAAACCAGGCTTCAGATTTGTCGAGATCTGCGTGGCTCAACAAGATGTACTTTCCGTATTTTTCGACGACGCTCCGTCCAAGAGTGCGACCGACTCCGTAGGCGAGCAGCGAACCGATCAGCGAGCCAAGAACTCCGACCATGATGACCGCCCAAATTTGCAAGTGCTTTGCATCGGCATTCGAACCATCAGCGAAGAAGGCGGTAGAGCAGAGCGCTCCGCCGAGACCGAAGGTCAGCTCCGATGGAATTGGAATGCAGGCGGACTCAAGAATCGCAAAGATGAAAAGTGCGGCATAGCCGTAGTGGAGAAGGAAGGAAGTCACCATCATGTTCTAGCCGACGGCATAGCCCTCTCAATGGAACCCACACCATGTGCGTGGCAAAGAGCAATTCTCTAGAGTGGCGTCATGACCGACCTGTTCTCGATCCTCGATGAGGATCACTCACGGCGCCTTTCAGCTGCAGCACTCGAAGCTGCAGCGGCCGCAGGAGCCTCGCATACGCAAGTTCGAGTGGAGTCGATCCGCTCGCAAGAGGTAGGGCTTCGCGATGCAGCACTCGAGTCGTCAAGCGACTCAACCGAGTTTGGCGTCGGCGTTCGAGTGCTCGTCGATGGTGTCTTCGGCTTTGCCGCAACGGTTGAGCGTGAAGTTGACGACATCGCCAATCTCGCTCGACGAGCCGTGGCAACCGCAAGGGCCGTTGCACGAGCACAGCGAAGAGCAGTGGAACTCGCCGCTGAGCCAAGTCACGGTGAAGTTCGATGGTCCTCCCCTTATCGGATCGATCCAACGTCGGTGAGCCTTGCTGAGAAGGTTGAACTGCTCGAACGTTGGAGCCGACAGATTCTTGCGGTGGACGGTATTTCTCACGTCAGTGCCAACGTCATGTGTGTTTCCGAAGAGAAGCACTATGCAGATTCATCAGGAACAACTGCCTTTCAGCGTCGGGTTCGACTCCAGCCAGCCGTGGAAGCCATCGCAACTCATGACACGGCCGGATTCGAATCCATGAGGACCGTGGCACCTCCTGTTGGACGCGGCTGGGAGTACCTCCTTGGCGAGGGATGGGACTTCGAAGCCGAACTGGCAAAACTCCCGTCGGACTTGCTCGAGAAGTTGCACTCCCCTTCGGTCGAGGCGGGTCGCTACGACCTCGTCGTTGACCCAACCAACTTGTGGCTAACCATCCACGAGTCCATTGGGCACGCAACGGAACTCGACAGGGCGCTCGGTTACGAGGCGGCCTACGCAGGCACGTCGTTTGCAACACCAGACAAACTCGGAACCTTGCGCTACGGATCAAGCATCATGAATGTCACGGGAGACCGGACCGCGGAATATGGCCTTGCGACCACAGCGATCGATGACGAAGGCGTTGCGGGGCAATCCTTCGATCTCATTCGAGATGGCGTTCTTGTTGGCTACCAATTGGACCGAGCTACGGCTTCGGTCGCAGGGAGAGATCGCTCCAATGGATGCGCGTATGCCGACTCTCCGCTCCATGTGCCGATTCAGCGCATGGCCAATGTCTCACTTCAACCGGCTCCCGGTGATGGCCCATCAACCGAAGAACTGATTGCTCGAGTTGATCGAGGGATCTATGTCGTTGGCGACAAGAGTTGGTCGATTGACATGCAGCGCTACAACTTCCAATTCACCGGCCAGCGCTTCTACCGAATTGAAAAGGGTGCACTCGTCGGACAATTGCGTGACGTTGCCTACCAGGCCACCACGACTGATTTCTGGGGCTCAATGGAAGCAGTTGGCGGCAAACAGACCTATCTCCTTGCCGGCGCCTTCAATTGTGGAAAGGGCCAACCGGGCCAAGTTGCTCCAGTGAGCCACGGGTGCCCAAGTGCACTTGTTCGTAATGTTGCAATCCTCAATGCACGGTCAGAAGGTGGACGATGAGCAGCCTGATTCCTGCTGATGTGGTGATTGAACAAGGCCTCAAGGCTCTCGGCAGCGATCGCGGCATCGTGATTGTTCGAGATGGCAGTCAGGCAGAGATTCGATTCGCCAACAACACCGTCACCACCAATGGTGTGCGGCGGTCAAGAGATGTAACCGTGATTGCGGTCGTCAATCGCGAAGGTGGGGTTGCCACGGGAATTGCATCTCGATCCGGCGACGTCGACATTGTTTCCCTGGTCAATGCTGCCAAGGCGGAAGCTTCAACCGCACCGCTTTCAACTGATGCCTTTGCCTTTGTCGAAGCAATCGTCGACGCCGACTTTGAGGCCCCGCCTGCCATCAATGACCTCGACATTCTCGATCCAGTGCTCGGAGGTCTCGGTGCCTCAATGGAGAAGGCCGAAGATCGTGGCGTCACCTTGGCCGGTTTCGCTGAACACGCGCTTGAGACCATTTCCGTTGGCTCTACGAGCGGGCTCAGGCGTCGTCATGTGCAACCAACGGGCGCGTTCCAGCTCGTGGGCAGAGCTGACGGGGGCAAGCGGTCCTCATGGGTGGGCATGGCAACGCCTGATTTCAAGGACGTCAACCTCGACCATATTGAGGAGAACCTCTATCGTCGCCTCGAGTGGGCAACCAAGCAACTCGAGTTCCCAGCGGGAAGATACGAGACGCTGCTCCCATCAAGCGCCGTAGCTGACCTCACTGCATTCGCCGTGTGGATGGCCGGTGGCCAAGACTCAGAAGACGGCGGCACGGTGTTCTCGAAGACTGGCGGTGGAACACGAATTGGCGAGAAGCTCAGCACCTTGCCGTTCTCGGTGCGATCCAATCCATTCGAAAAGGGACTCGAGGCCCTTCCTTTTGTGGTGGCTCGATCATCGAGCGCCGCAGAGTCCGTCTTCGATAACGGGCTCAGCTTGGCGCCCACGTCATGGATCGAAAATGGCACACTCACCAATCTCCACTATCACCGAGCGGGAGCGGCCAGAAGCGGTCGGCCGGCGACTCCACCAATCGACAACTTGATTGTTGAGGTTCCAGGAGCAACTGGCACGATCGACGACATGATCAAGAACACTGAACGAGCACTCCTCGTCACCTGTCTTTGGTACATCCGAGTCGTCGACCCCACCACGCTGCTCGTAACTGGGCTCACCCGCGATGGTGTCTACCTCGTTGAGAATGGGTCGGTCGTTGGCCAAGTGAACAACTTCCGTTTCAACGAGAGCCCAATCGACATGCTCGCTCGATCAACCGAAGCTGGAGCTCCGAGCCGAACTTTGGCCCGAGAATTCGGCGAATACCTCAATCGTGCAGCAACGTGCCCACTTCGGGTAGCCGACTTCAACATGAGTTCGGTTTCCCAAGCGAGTTAAGTAGCCGCTTGGCCCCAAGGGAGTTCAAGTCCGAAGCAGCGTGCCTTCGAACACGGAGTTCACTGTTGTTCGTTTCGACAGGCATAGGTCGTTCGACCGCCGACGGTTGATCGGGTGAGGAGTACTCCACAATTCGGACAACAACCACCGGCATGACGAGCGTCTTGAAGGGCACCGGTGTCCGAGCCTCCCCTTGCGCCAAGCTCTCGGAGGGTCGTCCCAATCTGGGCGATAAGGGTGAAGAGCTCATTGTCAGTGAGAAGCGCTGCCGGCCGCGCGGGATCAAGGTGTGCCTGAAAGCAGATCTCGTCGACGAGTAAGTTCCCGAGACCTGAGAGTCGAGATTGGTCAAGGAGCCTCGCCTTGAGCGCAACCTTGCTGTGTGTGCCGATTTCGAGAGCTCGCTGAAGGATCTCGGTCGTCACCGTTGTCGCATCGGGGCCGAGTGCCTCTTCATCTGGGTCGAGGGTCACCCGCGCCAAACGACGTGGGTCGTGCAGGGCAATGACACGACCATCCTCGAGGTGAACTCGAAGACGAACGAATGCTTCATTACTGACCGTTGGTGCATAGCGAAGCTTGGCGAATGCTGAGGTGCCGTCGAGGAGTACCGAACCTGTCATCCGAGCGTGAAGGCCAACAACGTGATCAGCCAGATCAAACAGGAGCAACTTGCCCTTCCGCCGAATACCCAAAATTTGTTGACCTTCGCAGGGGCACCTCCCAGGAAGTCCGCTACAGACAAGATTGTCGGCTTCAACGCGAAGAATTCTCGCGCCAATGGTGGGGAGCAGCAGTTGGCGATAGGCCTCAACCTCGAGCAACTCCGGCATGGTCGGGATGGTACTTGGGAACGAGCAACAAGCCTTCTCCAGTCGGTAGGGTTGGAGCGTGTCTGAGACCCCCGTGAAGCCAGAAAAGCCCCAGTGGAAAGAACTCTTCCTTGAGGTGGTGACCTCAGGACTGTGCACTGGATGTGCGGGCTGCATCATTGCTTGCCCACACGACGTCCTGAACTATGACGACAAGCTTGGCAACTACAAGCCCTTCCACTTAGACATCGACGGTGGACGAGAGGACTGCACCCATGGCCAAAAGGGCTGCACGATGTGCACTCGAGCGTGCCCTCGTTTTCGCTCTTGGGAAACCGAAATCGACACCCACCTTCACGGGCGCGAGCGATCCGACGAAGACGTTGCTGGGCTTTCCCTCGACATCTTCTTGGCTCGGGCCACCGATCCAGAACTCTTGGAAGCTGGACAAGACGGCGGCTTTGTTTCGGCACTGCTGACGTTCGCACTCGAGAACGATGTCATTGATGCAGCGCTCGTTTCTGACCTAGAGGGCGATGGCACTTCGTGGAAAGCCGAACCAGCGGTCGTCACCGACCGAGCAGGCGTTCTCCGCACGGCGGGGTCTCGCTACACGTACTCCGCAAACACCCTTGCCTATCCGCAAGCGGTTGAAGGTGGCGCAGAACGGATTGCGCTCGTTGGCATGGGTTGCCAAGCCTCAGCACCTGGAGCGATGCAGGCACGCAAGGCAGGAAAGATTGCTCGTCGCCTGTCATTGACGATTGGTCTCTTGTGCTCGAAGACCTTCGACGACGCAATCTTCGAAGAATTGTTCGAGGCAAAGTACAGCCTGACGAGATCAATGATCAAGAAGATGAACATCAAGGGTGTCTTCCAGATTTGGACCCATGACGGCGGCTACCACGAGGTTCCACTCAAAGAAGCCCATGCCTGGACCCGAGAGGGTTGCAAGGCGTGCCCTGACTTCGCAGCAGAACACGCAGACATCTCAACTGGCGGCATTGGCACGTTCTCCGATTGGACACTGACCATTGTTCGCACCGAAAAGGGTCGCGATCTCCTCAACCAGATGATCGAAGTCGGTGCTGTTGAAGTTCGCCCTGGAGACGACGATCCCGCTGCGCTGGCACTCCTTCGTCGCCTCGCAGGTGTGAGTCGCAAGCGTTGGCCCGCAACAGCAGTCCCAATGCCTGGTCGACTTCCCGCTCCTGCCGCACCGACTGCCTAAGCGCATGCCACGAACCAAGAAGACTGCAAGCCCGCCGTCAATGACGGTTGTCCATCTTGTGCGTCACGGTCAGACACCGTCGACCGGCAAGGTGCTTCCCGGCCGAGCGAAAGGCCTTCACTTGGCCGAGACCGGGAGAGTTCAAGCCGAGCGCGCGGCGAAAAGGTTCCAAGAACTCGCTGTCGCTCCAACCGCTGTCTACGCCTCACCACTCGAGCGCACTCGAGAGACAGCAAAGCCAATTGCGAAGGCACTTGGACTCACGACCAAAATTCATCGCGGCTTGCTCGAATGCGAATTTGGCGAATGGACGGGCAAGGAATTGAAGGAGCTCATGAAGTTGCCTGAATGGGAAACCGTTCAACGAGCGCCTTCGCTCTTCCGTTTCCCCGGAGGCGAGTCGTTCTCCGAGATGCAGACCCGGGCATTTGGAGCCGTCACCGAAATCGCTGATGCTCACCGTGGCGAGTCAGTGGTTCTCGTGAGCCACGCAGATCCCATCAAGGCGATCGTCGCCGCTGCCGTCGGAACCCCACTGGACCTTTTCCAGCGTCTGGTCATTTCGCCCTGCTCGATCACGACGCTCGGCTTTTCTCGTCAAGGAGTCATTGTGCTTTCTGTCAACACCACGCCATCGCTTTCGGAATTGGTTCCGTCATGACCATGCATTCCTTCGAAAATCCTGAGCGCTGCACCGTTGGAACCATTGGTGAAGTTGGGGCACGCCTGTTTCTGATTCAAGTTCGTGAAGGGCGACGCCTCTTGACCGTGAAAGTCGAGAAAATTCAAGTCGCGACCCTCGCGACCTACCTTGCTCGGCTGGTGAAGGAAATGGGAAGACCTCAACATCTTCCAGACGACCTCAACCTTGAAGCGGAACTCGACATTGACTTCACCGTTGGCGATGTCAATGTCATGGCCGTAGAGGACCAACTTCGGATCGTGCTCGAACTCGATGAGCTCGTTGCCGAAGATGAAGAGGGGGACGCGGCGATCATCTCACTCACGAGGGAACAGGCGGCTGCCTTCGCTATTCACGCCACACGACTCGTCGAAGGTGGACGTCCTCCATGTCCGCTGTGTTCACTGCCGCTTGACCCCCGTGGGCATGACTGCCCACGGACGAATGGCCACCGCGCGCCAATCACCTGAGGTGGACCACGATTCCTTCGTTCACCTGCTCGCCACGGGAACGCTTGAAGTTCACGGTCGAGTCACGGGTTCCTCAAATTCGACGCTCCTCTGCACCGTCAGGCTCGGAGAAGCATCATCACTCGCCATTTTCAAACCAGAACGAGGCGAACGCCCTCTGTGGGACTTCCCTGCGGGGCTCTGGCGCAGAGAAGTCGCAGCGGCCATCCTGGCGGAGAAGTTTGATCTCCCGCTTCTTCCAACGACCATCATTCGAGATGATCCCGATCTTGGGATTGGTTCAATTTCCGCGTATATCGACCACGATCCTGAAGAGCACTACTTCATGCTCCGAGACGACGAGGCGCTCGCTGATTGGTTTCAAACCCTCGCGGCCTTCGATGTCATCGCCAACAATTCAGATCGCAAAGCTGGGCACATCCTTCGTGGCGAAAACGGTCTCTTTGCGATCGACCATGGCCTCTGCTTCCACGAGGACGACAAACTCCGAACCGTTGTTTGGGACTTCTCTGACGAACCGCTGCTGCCGGGAGTAACAACAACGCTGGAGGAACTCAAGCGGTTCGGACTCCCCGACGAACTTGAGTCGCTTCTAGCCCCGGAGGAGATCGAAGCGCTGATGCGCAGAGTTGAGGAACTCCTTGAAGCGGGCTCGCTTCCAATTCCCGATGAAGAGGGAAACTGGCCACCGTATCCATGGCCTTTGATCTAACTCCGGTCGATTTGGTCGTTCAGCCCATTCAGCAGTAGCGGGCAAAAGGAGAACTCCCGCCCTCTTTCGAGAACGGGAGCTCCAAAACTTCGAGAGCAACGAGGCGAATTAGCCGCGTGACTTGAGCGCTTCAATCAGTGCTGGCACGACCTTGTTGACGTCGCCAACAATGCCGAGGTCTGCAACGCTGAAGATTGGCGCCTCTTGGTCCTTGTTGATGGCGATGATGTTCTTGGAACCCTTCATGCCAACGAGGTGCTGCGTCGCACCTGAAATGCCGCAGGCAAGGTAGACAGTCGGCTTGACGGTCTTTCCGGTCTGGCCAACTTGGTGGCTGTACGGAACCCAACCAGCATCGACAATTGCTCGACTTGCTCCTGCAGCGCCATTGAGCAACTTGGCAAGGTCATTGATCCATGCGTAGTTGTTGGCAGATCCAAGGCCACGGCCACCAGAAACGACAACAGCCGCTTCATCCAACTTGGGTCCAGAACGCTCTTCCACGTGGCGAGCGACGATCGTCGCCGTCCCCGTGTTGCCTGCTGCGGGTGCTGCTGCAGCAACAACAGCTGCGGCAGCGCCACCGGCTGGCTCCGCGGTGAAGGACTTCGCCCGGATGACGTAGATACCAACGCCGGTGCCGGTGAACTTGGCGTGCACAATTTGGGTGCCACCGAAGATCGGGTGCTCGGTCGAAAGGCCATCGTCGTTGTTGAGTCCGGTCACGTTCGTCAACACGGGAACGTTGAGCTTTGCCGAGAGGCGCCCAGCAATGTCCCGACCGTCATAGGAGGTAGGGATGAGGAGTGCACTTGCGCCACTGGTGCTCAGCACCGAGACAAGAGCGCCGGCAACTGGCACGCCAGGCAGCGCACCGCCGAGGTCACCAATGTCATACAGCGTCGTTGCACCGTACTCACCAATGGTGCCTGCTGCCGCAGCAACACCAGGGCCCCATGAGGCAGCTTCGACCGTCGTGGCAAGGCCACGAGCGGCGGTGAGGAGTTCAAGCGAGGTGGCCGTCGGGCCGGACTCGGTGAGTTCTACGAGGACCAGAATCTTGTCGATCGCCATTTCGAGGTGCTCCTTCAAGCAAATACTGCAGAGTAGATGGATGTCTTGTTTGGCCCAGGGCCAGAATTAGATGAGCTTCAGGCCCTCAAGGAAGGTAACGATGCGCTGGGCACCATCGCCCTCATCAACGACAATCTCGCCAGAAGCACGGGCTTCTGCATCGACGACCTTGGTAATCGTCTGACCCGAGCCAGCCGCACCAATGTCCGATGGGGAGAGTCCGAGGTCGGCAACGGTGACTTGGTCAACCGGCTTCGACTTTGCCGCCATGATCCCCTTGAACGAAGGGTAGCGAGGCTCCACCACGCCAGCCGTCACGGTCACAACCGCAGGGAGGGGCGAGGTGACCTCGTCGTAGCCAGCTTCAGTCTGACGGTCGACCTTGACGGTTGAGCCATCAATGGTCACCGACTTGGCGAAGGTGATCGACGGAAGGTCGAGCAACTCAGCGAGCTGGACAGGCGTCGTTCCGGTGTAGCCATCGGAGGATTCAGTGGCGGCGAGGATGAGGTCGAACTGCGTGCGCTTGATCGCCGCAGCCAGCACCTTGGCAGTCCCGAGTGCATCGGAGCCCTTCAGTGCATCATCGGAGACGAGAATCGCTTTCGCCGCGCCCATCGCAAGCGCCGTGCGAAGGCCAGAGACCTCGCCATTGGCAGCCATGGAAACGAGCGTGACTTCTCCACCGCCGGCCTTGTCAACCAGTTGGAGCGCCATTTCAACGCCATAGGCGTCCGAGTCATCCATGATCAACTTGCCCGTGCGATTGAGCGTGTTGGTGGATGCCTCGAGCGACTGCGGGGCGGCTGGATCGGGAATTTGCTTCACACAGACGACAACGTTCATGGCGAGCATCTTAGAGCGTCTCGCGGGAGGTCAATCCGGCCCCCTCGGCTAGTCGCCGAATGACTCCATTTTGACGGCCAACAGACCCCAATCGGGGCGATCGGTGATGATGCAGTCAACGCCGAGTTCAACCATTCGCTTGAGATCATCAGGTCCATTCACGGTCCAGGTGTTGATCTCGAGACCGGCATCGTGAGCCAACTCGAGCGCCTCTTCCTTGACTGACCAGACGAAGGGATGCAGCGCACTAAATCCTGCATCTCTGGCAGAAAGCACCGCTTCGGCTAGGTCAGTTCCTGGATTGAGCAGCCATCCCACTTGCACGGTTGGATCAAGTGCCACGACGCGCTCAATGGTGGGCCGGTGAAAGCTCGAGTAGATCACTCGATCCGTCGCTCCAGACTGTTCGACCACTCCGAGGACGGCCGCAGCGAAGGCATCAGTTGGATCAAAGTTCGGGTCATCTGGGTCGACCTTCAACTCAACATTGCAGCGAAGACTTCCGAGAACCTCGAGGACCTCTTCGAGCGTCGGAACAAATGGCGGAAGATCTGCGCATCGAGTGTCCGCAATTGCTCTCCCGTCACTCAGCTCAGCGTCATGGTGCACCACAATTGCGCCGTCACTCGTGCGATGCACATCGAGTTCAACGCCGTCACATCCGAGTTCCACTGCGGCGGTAAACGCCTCAAGGGTGTTCTCCAAGGCATTGAGTGTGCACCCTCGGTGGGCATAGATCGCGGTCACAGTTTCTCCCTTGGTTGTCCTCGTCCATCGTCGCGCAACAATGCCCAAAACCCTTGGCAAGTTCGGCTTACATCCGAATTGTTTCCAATTCAGTCTTGGCTTGTGCGCGGATGCACAAGTGCGTAAGGTTGCCTCTGCACAGCTCCACCGGCTCCAAGCGAGGGCGGGGTGCATGTGACGTTGAGTGTGAGGGGAAGAACCCAATGGCGCTGATCTGGAACCGGTCGATTGACTGGGATGCGGACGACTGGCGAGATGCTGCTGCGTGTCGAAACACCACGGCCGACATGTTCTTTCCGATTGGAGCGACGGGAGTCGCTGTCGATCAGATCGAGTCGGCAAAGCGTCTCTGTCGGCAGTGTGAAGTTACCGAGCCATGTCTTGAGTTTGCGTTAGCAACGAATCAAGAGTGTGGAGTCTGGGGAGGCACCTCAGAAGAGGAGCGCCGCAAGATTCGCAAGCAGTGGCTCGCCGCTCGCCGGAGGGCGAACGCCAACCGTTGACGTCTTAGTCAGCGTCATTGAGCGGAACCGTGAATCGAACGAGCGTTCCCCCACCGAGTTCGGTTGGTGCGCTCATCATCTCGATCGTTCCGCCAAGTTGGCTCTGAAGGAGATCTCGAACGATCGAGAGCCCAAGCGACGTCGTTGTTTGAATGGAGAAGTCGTCGGGAAGTCCTCTGCCGTTGTCGGTGATCACGACTTCAATTCCCTCGTCATCGTGGCGAAGTCCCAAGTGCACGCGACCAATCAACTCTTCGTGACGAATCACCCACTGTCCATCGACTTCAACTGCAGCATCAGGCAACGCAAACGCATGCTCCACGGCGTTCTGCAGCAACTCGGCAAGGGCAACGGCCAGGGGCGTTGCGATCTCCGCGCCAACTTCACCGAGGTCCCCCTCGACCACGATTTCAACCGATTGCTCGGTCACGACCGAGTCATGCGCCATGGCGACAAGTGACGTAACAATGTCGTCAAAGGGCACCTGGTCGTTGGGCTCACGTGACAACACTTCATGAACGAGCGCTATCGACCGCACTCTGCGCTCGGCCTCTAAGAGCGCCGACCTGCCCTCTGGACCCGAGACGCGCCGGGCTTGGAGTGAGAGCAATGAAGAAATGGTTTGGAGGTTGTTCTTCACTCGGTGATGCACTTCACGAATCGCCGTATCTTTCGAGAGGACCAACCGGTCCAGTCGTCGAACGTCAGTGACATCTCGAATGAGCACGATGGCACCAGTCACTTCGCCACTGGCGACCAACGGGATTGCTTGGATCAACACCGCGACTTCAGATCGTCGACCAACTTCGGCGACAAAAGGCTCGACCACTTCGAGCGCCTTCGACACCACAAGCAATTCATCGCTCAAGTCAACGAGATACCGACCTTCCGGTGGCGAAAAAATGCCAAGGCGGTGTAAGGCATTCACGGCGTTCGGAGATGCGAATTCCACCTGCGTTGCCTCATCGACCACGATCACGCCATCGCCAACTCGAGGACTTCCCTCGACGTAGACGTCGGCTTCGGCGAAGGGAAAAGCACCTTCAACCACCATGCGGCTGAGGCGGTTATAGGCGTCTGCGTAGAGCTGCTCATACAGCGAGACCGTGTGCTGATGTCCACCGGTGAGTCGAAGCACCGTGGCGATTTCATTTCCCTCGAAGCGGACAGGGAACGACTCAATGCGAAGCGACGGCGCGAAGACCTCCTGATGGAGCATCCACGATTCGGACCGACCGTGAGCTGAGGCCCCTTCGCGCACGTTGTAGTCGAGTGTTTGGCCGACGAGGTCAACCGAAAGCCTTGTTGGGCAGTTGTTCGGTCGAATCTGCCCAACAATCACAAAGCCAGTCGATGAGTCCGCCGCAGTTGCCACTGGGGCAAGCAGCAGCAAATCAGAAAAAGACAGGTCCGACATGAGCGACCAAGAACCAAGAAGTCGCTGGAGGTGGTCAATCTCGGTTGGGTTGAGGTCGGTCCGAAGCGCAGCTAATTCGGCCAGCGTCGCCATTACGCGTTGTCTCCGATTGATGGGCGAAGTGGCACAGCATGTGGCGAGCGCTCGAGGTAGCCCTGAAGTTCCGTCACTCCCGCCGCAGTCAAGATCGCATGGAGATCACCAGCCCGATCCGCCACATGCTCGAGCCGGTGTGCGTCAGACGCGGTGGTGAGCGGCACGCCTTTCGCCACAAGTCGCTCGAGAAGACCCGGTGCCGGATAGAGCTCATTTGCTGGCTTTCGCCAGCCAGCGGAAGAAACCTCAGCCGCCATCTTGGAGGTTGAAGCCGCTTCAGCAATTCGGTCCCACCATTCCGTGGGGGCGCCTGGACGATAGCCAGCGACCTTCACGAGATCGGGATGCGCCAGAACGTCACAGCTCTTGGTCGCCGCCAACTCCTCAAGTGCTTCGGTATAGGCATCCCAACAGGCATCGACATCTCTGGTTTCCCATTCGGCCATTGCAACCTGACCATCAACGTCGTCGAACTGCCAAATACCAATCCAATGGATTGATCCAAGTAACACATCAAAGGGATACTGAGCCAGAAGCTCTGCAACGCCGTCCATCTGCCCGCGGTAGTAATCAACCTCCATGCCCATGACGACCGGGAGTCCCTGACGCTTGGCTTCTAGGCATAATTCAACATAGGCATCGAGATCAGCTTGGACATGGTGGTCAAAGTACGAAGCCATTGACGCCTCAAGATGCGCTTCACCGGGAGCACCTTCCCAAAACTTCCCCACCACCGAATCGAGTTGGGTGAAGCGATGGAGGTGCTCGGTGAGCGCAATCTCAACGACGCCCTTTTCTTGAGCTCGTTCGCAGTAGGCCGCCAACTGGTCAAGGACCATTGGCGTCTCACGCTTTGAGTGTGGCCAGAGATGAAGGTGGTAGTCGAGCATGGATTACTCACCCTGCTTTGCGCTTGAGAACCTACCCAGCGCCATGCGACTTAGGAGTTGCCGAAGCCGACTCGGCGACCCTCAGTCGATGCTCCAACTTCCACGTAGGCAACTTTGGCAACCGGCACCACGATGGTCTTGCCCCGCTTGTCGGTCAACGTCAACACCCCATCACCAGCGAGCTCCGCCGTGACCTGGGCCAGAACGTCATCACGAAGAATCTCGTCTCCGAGTTCGACTTCCAACTCCTTCGGCGTCTGCGAGATTCCGATGCGAACGTCCACGAGTTGTCCTCCACTCTCTGCCCTGTCTGGGCATTCCCAAGTTACAGGGCTGAGGCAGACTGGTGGTCATGAGTGACAAGAACCTTGAGGAAGGTCTTACCGAACGAGGTAAAACCTGGGCGTCCACCATGGGTGGCTATGCCCCAAGTCCAGAGATTCGCGTGGCCCACTCGGACTCTTCGGCGGTTTTTCAACCCTTAGCCAATGATCGAGACCGGAGGATTTTGGCGGAAGGTCAGCTCTTGGCGGTCGGCGCAACCGCATCAAGCGCTCACGGCACACGGGCCAGGGAAGAAGAGCCCGATGGATGGAGGACGTGCTTTGAGCGTGACCGAGACCGGATTCTTCACGCCGCTGCCTTCCGACGACTTGCGGGAAAGACGCAGGTCTTCGTGTATCCCGAAGATCACCAGCGGACTCGCCTCACCCATGCCTTGGAAGTTGCGCAGGTCGCAACGGGTATCGCACGGGCGCTTGCGCTCAACGTTGCCCTCACTGAGGCCATCGCGTTGGGGCATGACTGTGGCCATGGTCCAGGCGGCCATGCCAGCGAAGATGCGCTCGATCCATACGTCGACGGTGGATTCAACCACGCCCAATGGGGAGCAGATGTCACGCTGGCGCCACTCAATCTGTGCGTAGAGACCTTGGATGGGATCCGAAACCACTCGTGGTCACGTCCTGCCCCATCAACCCCAGAGGGTGAAGTGGTGTCATGGGCCGACCGGATCGCCTATGTCTGTCATGACTTTGAAGACGCCGTTGGTGCAGGAATCGTCGCACCAGGGCAACTGCCGTCCTTAGTGACCGAGCGCTGTGGATTGACGAGATCAAGCCAACTTGGCACCTTCGTCCAAGCAGTCATCGCCACGTCACTCAACTCAGGTCAAATTGGCATGGACCCAGACACCGCAGAAGCACTGGCGGCATTTCGCCGACACAACTACGAGCAGATCTACCTCCGCGATGCCGCAAAGGCGCAAGCGAACGCGGTTGTTGAGGTCCTCCGGGCGCTCGTCGAGCACTTCAGCGACAGCCCAAATCTGATTCCCGATGTGGTGGCGATTGGCGGACTTCACGCAGGCGAGTCTGCTGCGGTCATGGCGTCCGTCAACTACGTCGCTGGCATGACGGACCGATTCGCGTTTCGAACTGCCGTCAGCCAGCTCGGTTGGGATCCCGCACGATTGCCCAAGAGCATCATTGGCTGACACTGGTAGTCGACCTTCGAACGTGGTCGAGAGATCTTGGCGCGTTGAACGCTTCGACCTAGTGAGAATCAGCTGAGTTTCAGTTCCTGTCGGTACACACGAGCTGGACCCTGCGCCACGATCTTCGTCGCCAACTGGTCAAACGCAACTGAAGCGTCGGAGGTTGGATCAACAACGGTGATCGGCAGTCCCTCATCGCCACCAGAACGAAGGGCAGGCACAAGAGGAATCTGGGCGAGCAATGGAATACCGAGATCCTCCGCCAAGGTCTGACCGCCACCTTCGCCAAAGAGTTCATAACGCTTGCCGTCATCGCCGGTAAAGAAGCTCATGTTCTCAATGACGCCTCGAACGGAAAGCTTCAACTTCCGTGCGGCATATGCCGAACGTTGTGCCACTCGTTGTGCTGCAGCCTGCGGAGTCGTCACCACGTAGATCTCGACCTTTGGGACTACTTGACTCAAGGTGAGGGCCACGTCTCCAGTCCCAGGCGGCATGTCAATAAGGAGGTAGTCAACCGGTCCCCAGAACGCATCACCAAAGAACTGCTCAATGGTCTTGTGCAGCATCGGACCTCGCCAGATCACTGGCTGGTCTTCTGGCACGAAAAAGCCCATCGAGAGGCACCGCACGCCGTGGGTTGACGTCGGAATCACCATGTCGGCGAGCACGACTGGATCGTGATCGCACCCAAGCATCTTCGGAATTGAGAAGCCATAGACGTCGGCATCAAGGATGGCGACGTTTTTTCCTAACTTCGACAAGGCAATCGCAAGGTTGACCGTGACCGACGACTTGCCAACGCCACCCTTGCCGGAAGAAATTCCGAGAATGCGGGTCGGTGAATCCGACTTCAGGATCTTGGGTGATGGGTCATTGTGATGGTGACCCTCGTGCTCATCTTCCATCTGAGCGCGCAGGGCATGGCGAAGCGTCAACCGCTCGTCATCAGTCATCGTCGCCTGGAGGACTACGGAACCCGGAAATCCAAGTTCGCTCAGAAGTGACCGAACCGCACCTGTGACGGCGTCAGCGGTTGGCCAAGCCCCAATCGGAAATGCAAGGGTGACTTCAGCTGAACCCTTCTTGACCGACAGCGCACGGAGGTAACCCAACTCACCAATCGGAAGCGTGAGTTCTGGATCGATGATCGCACCGAGCTGGGTAGACAACGGGACGTCGTTGGTGTCCATTCGAGAGCCTTCTCTAAGCAAGGGGCTCTATTTCGAGCCGCCTCGGTACACTAGTGACCATGGCGACCACCACGAACGGACGACGACCGAGCGTTGAGGCACCTGACCCAAGTGACGGGAAGGCGACCTTCACCAGTTTCGTCACTGCCGTCACGGCTGCATTTGGTGATCCAACTCGCCGAGAGATTTACCTTCGACTCCGCTCTGAGCCAGGAATGACCGTCGCGGAACTCGCTGATGCTTTTCAACTGCACCCAAACGCCGCCCGGCATCATCTCGATCGACTCGTTGACGGTGGCTATGTCCGGGCAGAGACCATGCATCGCCCCGGTGAAGTTGGGCGCCCAGCCAAGCAGTATCACTGTGCAACCGAGACTCTTGGACTCGAGGATCTCACCCATCGTGAAGATCTCATTGTTCGCTTGCTCCAACGCTCGTTGGAAGTCCTTGGACCATCATTGGCCGAGAAAATTGCCACTGAAGTTGGAGATGCCTATGGACGCGACCTCGCCCGTTCAATGGGCAAGGCAGACGGCCAGCGATCGATCAAGGCCGCCATGGAATCAGTGGCCTCTGCCATGACCTCCCATGGATTCGCCGCACACACCGAAGATGACGGCAACACGTTGACCTTGGTTGCCGATCAGTGTCCATTTGGCGAAGCCGCTATGCACCAACCAGTCCTCTGTGCAGTTGATCGAGGAATGGTTGCCGGCCTGCTCGACGAACTCTCTGGTGGCGACCTTGTGACCCCAGTGGTGCTCTCGTCAAAGGCTCGCGGCGACGCCGACTGTCGCACGGCCTACTGAGCCCTTGGGTCGGATTCAGCTCGACGCCGCCTCGGCGGTTCCGCTCCGGCCAACTGCGAGAGCGGCCATGGCCGATGCTCTCGAGCTCCCAGCAGCGGACCCAGGTCGAAACCATGAAGAAGGTCGACTCGTGCGTGCCCATCTCGAGCATGCTCGCAGCCAGGTAGCCGCAGCCATTGGGCTCCAAAACTCTCGCATTACCTTCACCTCGGGACTGGCGGAAAGTGTCCGGACCGTTCTCGCAAACCTCCAACAGCGATCACCAGGTGTCACGGTGGTCTCGGCAGTAGAACGAGAGACCTTCCACGCGTCAGCTGCTGCCCTCGGAACGTCAACCGTGGTGCGGGTCGACGCCGAAGGTTTCCTCGACCTCGAAGAACTCAACACAGCTCTCCAACGTTCTCCCGCCGCACTTTGCTGCCAATGGGCTAACCAAGAAGTGGGAACGATCCAGCCAATTGAGGAGATCTCCGAGCTCGCCGCCAGCCATGGCGTTCCCCTGATTGTCGATGCGACCGCCGCGGGACGCCTCCAACCAGCTCCATGGATGGCAGCAGCATGGGTTTTGCTGTCGAGTGAGGGTCTCGGGGGTCCTCCCGGCATCGGCGCCATTACGGTCCCACAAGGGCATGTCCTTCGACCACTCTTGCTCGGAGGCGCTCAGGAGCGAGGCCGGAGGGCATCACTCGAAGCAATTCTGCTCGCGCTTGGGTTCGGAGCGGCAGCCGAGGAAAATGCTGGAGCTCGGGCCGAAGAGTCGACTCGACTCGCTGCCCTCACCAACCGCTTGGTCGACGCAGCAAGGGCAATTGGCGGCGTCACCCGAATTGGGCCGAGCGCGCCGCGCGACCGCCTGCCGGACGTTGTCTGCCTCGAGGTTGAAGGCGTCAGCAGCGAAGCCATCGTTGTTGGTCTTGATCGACGTGGTGTGGCGGCACATTCAGGTGCGGCATGTGCGAGCGAGACCTTTGAACCGAGCCCTGTGCTCTTGGCCATGGGGCTCGACGTCGAGCACTCCGTTCGACTGTCGGTGTCGTGGAAAAACGACGAGTCTGAAGTTGCCGAATTTGGCGAGCGGTTCGCTGCAGCGGTCGACGAACTTCGCGCGCTCCGTTAGCGAACTACGACTTGAGGCGGACGCCGTAGGAAGCAAGAAATGGCTTGGCAAGAGTGATCAGCCACTTTTGCGGGTGACCTGCCGCAAACGCCGTCAACTCCGCCAAGACCGTCGAACGCGCCGCCCCGTCATTGGACTTGATGATGGCCGCGTAGAGATGTCCAGCCGGCGCACCAGGGTCAATGGTGATTGAGCGGTAGACCAACTGGGCTCCCGCCTTCCTAACCTCAGGCAACTTCCCAACGACGCCTGACTGATAGGTCAACCACCCAGATTCAGCTAGCGCCTCTGCGTTGGTTGGCTCGAGGGCGAGGACTTTGGTGAACAGCGCTAATGCTCCTCCGGTATCTCCATTCGCTGCTGCAGCCTCTCCTTGTGCAGTGAGATCGGCAACGCGCTGGATCTTGTTGACCACAGCCCCACCAGTGCCTGTCGACCCTGGTAATCGGATGCCAGTGAAGGCAAGAAGGGCAACCACAACCGCCGCAACAATGAGCACGATCCCGACATTCCGCTTCCAGACTGTTCGGCCTGGAGGTGCCATTTCGGCTGGTTGGGGTTCCGACACAGCTTCTGGTCCAAGGAGCGCAAGCTCGGCCTCGAGTTCGGAAAGCAGTGCAGAGTCCCGACGAACAATTCGGTCGAGTTCGTCGCTCCCGAGCTCGCCGGCGGCATATTCGAGCTCGGCGTCGGCTATCGAACGCCGGAGTGAGGAAATGCCATCGTCGAGTTGCCACCGGCGTTCGCTCGAACTCATGTGCGTCGACGCTTTCTCAAGAGCGCGACGAGGATCACGCCACTCACAAGCACCACCACGATCGGCGCGATCCAGAGCACCGCGGTAAGGCCATGCTTGGGCGGGTTGAGCAAAATCGTTGGTCCGTAGGTCGCTACAAGTGACGACGTAATTTCCTCATTCGATTGTCCGTTTCGGATTGCCGCTTCAATTTGATGGCGAACGGCGATTGCGGATGGGGCATTGGACTGCGCAACGGAGAGGCCTTCGCAACTTGGACACTTAATCGTCGCCTCAATCTGGGAGGCACGGTCAGCCTTCGTTGGAGGAGCACCATCAAGGGCACCAGAGGCGACGAACAAGGTGACCGCCACCACGACAAGGAGCAGCACTGGCGACAACACTCTCCTCATCATCGAGCCGCCGCATCCAATTGCGTGGCGATACGAAGGAGTTGGGCTGGCGTCGATGGCCCGAGAAGCACCTCGGCGACCTTCCCCGTTGGATCAATGACGACGGTTGTCGGCGGTGACGTCACTCCATAACTCGCTGCAATTCGTCCGCCTGGATCGACGGCAACCGGCCACGTCAGCCCAACCGTCTGGACGAATTGCTTCGCCGCCGCGTTCGAATCGTTGAACACGACCGAGAGCAAATCAACAGAGAGGCCGGCTGCTTTCGCCTCATACTGAAAGGTCACGAGATCGGGTGCTTCCTTTTGGCACGGGCCACACCAACTGGCAAAGAAATTCACGATGACCGTGCGGTGAAGATGTTCACTGAGAGAAACAGGTGCACCATCGAGCGTTGTTGTTGCAAAGGCCGGGGCGGTCTTGCCAATAAGCGGACTCTCTTCGACCGACGCCTCAAAGTTCGGCCGAGTTGCGGCCACGACGGCAAAAGCACAGGTGAGAATCGCCAGTCCACCAGCCAACCAGCGAATTGGATGAGCGACCCGACGCGTGCCGTTGGTCATGACTGCACCAAGTCAATCGAAGGACTCGTGCCTGGGGATGCTGCCTGTGCTGCACCACCAACATCATCTCGACGCTTTCGGCGTGGAGCAACGGCGAGCAACCCACCAATTCCGACGATGAGGCCGCCGATCCAGATCCATCCAATGAGGGGCTCCACGACGATTCCAAGCGCTACGGCACCGTTAGGCAAGTTTGGAATCAATTGCGGTCCCGATTGGGAACCTGTTCCTCCAACGGCATCGAAGGTGAGATAGACGTCACCCCGGAACGACGCATCGATTGCAGGTGTGCCAACTGACGGCACCGGGCGACCGTAGTAACTCGACACCGCAGGTCGGAAGATGCCACCTTGATCGACCTTGACGAGCACTTCGGTCCCGCTTTTCACGCTGTCCTTGAAGTCATGCAATCCAAGGAACTCAAATTGGTGGCCGTCAAAGTGCTTCACCTGGCCTGGCAACAACACGAGCTCGGTGCGTTGAACAAACGCAGACGATGCGGAGATGCCAAGTGCAAGGACGATGACACCAAGATGGACAACCATTCCGCCTGCCGTCGGACCGCTCACTGCTCGAGCCCAACTGGATCCTTGGCGGCGAACCGTCCTGACCGTGAGCGCCAACGTCCGCAGTGCAGAAGCAGCGGCAAATGCTCCAAGACCGAATGCCGCAATGGGGAGGACGCCTCTCACCCCTGCGAGAACCGTGACCAACATGGTCACCGCCGCAAACCATGAAGGGAGTTGCAATCGCTTCCAAAGAACTGCTCCTGAAGCGCTTCGCCAACTCATTGCGGGGGCAACCGCCATGACAAACAGCAAGAAGATTGCCGCTGGCATCGCAACCACATTGAAGTACTGCCCGCCAACGGTTACCTGCTGGCCTTTGAGCGCTTCATACAACAGCGGGAACACGGTGCCAAGAAGGACAACCAGGGTGAAACCAACAAAGAGCAAGTTGTTGACGACGAAAGCTCCTTCTCGGCCAAATGGCTGATCAATGCCCACTGGGGAGCGCATTCGGTCGCCCCGCCAGGCAATCAACCCAAACCCAACAACGACGACCACGGTGAACGCCGTGATGAGGAGTGGTCCAAGTGTTGACGCGCTAAACGCGTGAACGGATTGGATGACCCCAGAACGGGTTAAGAACGTCGCAAGCACCGTCAGCGCGAAGGCGGCGACTGCAAGGGACAAGTTCCACACCCGGAAGAGTCCGCGCCGCTCTTGGACGACAACGGAGTGCAGAAACGCTGTCCCAATGAGCCATGGCATGAGCGCTGCGTTTTCAACAGGATCCCATGCCCAGAACCCGCCCCATCCAAGCACTTGATAACTCCACCAAGCTCCAAGCACGATGCCGACCGACAATGCCGTCCAACAGACGAGCATCCATTTTCGCGTTGCAACAAGCCATTCTTCTCCAACTCGCCCGGTGATGAGCATGGCGATGGCGAAGGCAAAGGGAACGGTGCAGCCAACAAACCCTAAGTAGAGAAGCGGCGGGTGAATCGCAACGAGTGGATTGTTCTGGAGGAGCGCATTCGGACCTGCTCCATCAGCTGGTGGCGCCCCAACCGTCTTCGAGAATGGATTCGCTGGCCCCACCATGATGCCGAAGAAGAATAGGCAAACCGTGAAGAGCACGGCAGTCGCCCACCGAACAACCGAGTCTTCTCGTCGTTTGGCGTAGACCAGAATGACCGACGCCGACACGAGTGACAAGAGCACGGCCCAAAGGAGAATCGAACCCTCGAGTGCCGACCACATCCCAGAGAGGTTGTACAAGAACGGCGTTTCTCTCGCATTGTTCTCCGCGACATACGACAGCGTGAAGTCATGAGTGACAAAAGCATGTTCCATCGCAAACAACGCGAGGAACCCTCCCGAAACGACGACAGCGATCGCAACGACCGGACGAAACCGAGGAAACGTTGCGGGTCGCAGCAGTGAACCAATTGCCCAGACAGCGCTCGTCAGTGCACCAACGAACCCAACCCAGACGCCAATACTCCCGAGTAGTCCATTCATGGAGCGAGGCGCCCCGCAGTACCAATCACCGGACCGTACCGTTCTGCGCCTTCACCCGATCCGGGTGATCGGCAATGTAGGTCGAACTGTGCTTCACCAGAATCTGGCTCGACACAAAGGTCGAACTTTGCTTCGAGGCGAAGTGACCAGAAACGACCACAGGGATGTTCCCTTGGAACAACTGGGGTGGCGTGCCGGTATTCACCACATCAATGTGGTTGTTGCCTTGCACCAAGGTGAATGATGCACCGGTTGCCGTTGCCACAATCGAACCTGGCTTGACGACGCCCTCCAGTCGGAAGGTAGACGTCCCGAGCGAAGCCTGCTGCTTCAAGGCCTCATTCACCGTTTCATAGAAATTCAGTGATCCGCTGATGCCTTTGACAAGGAGAAAGACCACTGCTCCTGCAATCACGACCATCGCGGCGAGGTTTCGGCGTCGATGGGGTGCTGCTCCACGCGTTGGTGCGGGCGGCGTTGACGGCGTCAAGTCAGTAGCCGTCACCCCTCACGCTCCACGCTCTCCGCAGCACGCTGCTTGGCCCTCCGAGTTCGAATGAGGAGCGAGAGTGAATAAGCACCGAGGACAACCGCCGAAAGTGCATAGGCGCCAACAACGTTCTTCATGCTCCAACCTCAACCGAAGTGCCTTCGGCGCGACGAGCTGCAATTGCTTCTTGCAGCTCCGACCCTCCCGCCGATGCACGAAGCCGTTCTAGGGCCGTTCGACGGCCCACCATCCAGCAGAACAAGAGCGTGAACGCAACGAAGCTGAGCAGCATGGTCCAGGCCATTGAGCCATGCACTCCTTGTGCACTCAGTCCAGGTGTCAACACTGAGGGTCCCTGATGAAGGGTGTTCCACCACAGCACGGAGAAGTGAACGATTGGTACATCAATGAAGGAAACCAGCGCGACAATCGCTGACCTTCGAGCGATGTTCTGTTTCGTTCCGCCCGTCCGGCGAAACGCGAGGTAGCCAAGAAACAAAACGAACATCAGCGCCGTGGCGGTGAG
The DNA here is from genome assembly GCA_903874965.1 of uncultured Actinomycetes bacterium. Taxonomy (GTDB): domain Bacteria; phylum Actinomycetota; class Acidimicrobiia; order Acidimicrobiales; family RAAP-2; genus CAIQEU01. The sequence goes on from CAIQUD010000004.1 coordinate 26,757, forward strand.
GCGCGCATCCCAGACCCAATAGGTTCCCCATACCGGCTCGGCCCACATTGATCCCGTGACAAGGACCAGTCCAGTAAACAAGACGCCCGCTTCAACGGAGGCAAGCGCTAAGTGGTCAAACGCCTCACGTCGAGTCCGCGGCCAAAGGTAAAGCACCGAACTCAGCGCTGCGACACCGAAGGCCAAGTAGGCAACCCATGCCATTGGCGGATGCAGGTAGAGAAAACGGGAGTACTCCTTTTGGGTGACATCTTGCGGCGTCACGAGAATCCCAAGGATGGCGGTGGCGATAAGAGTCACGGCGGCGGCCCAGCCGGTGATGGTCAAGCGATGACGCTTCATGAATGCTCCTGGACTTGCCCGTAGAAGAGAATGCCGGCTGCGGTGTAGATCACGGCGAAGGTTCCGAGAATACTGAGCCAACCAGCAAGCCCTTGACCCTCAGCGACACCCGACGCCTGCCAGAGTCGGACCACTGCGATGAGCACTGGAACGAGCACGGGCAGAACCAGCATAGGAAGCAACGTCTCTCTTGCCCGCGTCGCTCCAACGAGGGCGCCGTAGAGGGTTCCGGCGGCAGAGAGTCCAATCGTGGCCAGCAGGGACGCAACGACTACGAGCCACCATCGTGCGCAGTGAAAGTCAAGCAACAGCCTTGCTCCAACCCCAAGAAGTCCTTCTACAGCCAGGAGTTGCACGGCTACGGCGCCAGCCTTGCCAAGAAAGACTCCCGCAGGATCGACCCCAGCGAGGCGCTGCGACTCAGCAATGCCGGCCCCGGCTTCAATGCTTTGACTTCGGCCAACGATAAGGAACGTGGCGAAGACCACGCCAACCCAGGTCACGCCCGCAGCCCCCGAAGCCAGTACCCGGTGAGACGGACCGAGGGCAAAGGCGAAGAGCAGGAGTGCAATGGCTGCGAAAGGAAGGACTTGCCAAAGCCCAACACGAGAAGCGGCTTCAATTCGGAGGTCCTTCACGAACACGGCCCAAGCATCACGAAACATGATGGATACCTCCCCCACCACTTCGTGCGCCACTCGTCGCTCCACCAACGAGTTCTACGACCAAATCCGCTGCGGCACTGGCCTCATTCGGGTCATGACTGGTGAGCACCACTGTCGATCCCCGCCAAATTGCCTCGGCAATGAGTGCATCAACGAGGGCTCGACCACCAGCATCCAAGCTGGCGTGAGGTTCGTCCATGAGCCAGAGCGCTGGCGACCTGAGGATGAGGGATGCAAGTGCCGCACGGCGACGTTGACCGGCTGAAAGCTGCTGGAGCGGTGTTGTTGCCATACGACCGGTCAAACCAACGCGGTCAAGGGCCGAGGCAACTCCCGAGCGGTTGAGACGTCCAATGGTTGCCAGGTACTTCAAGTTCGCCTGAGGGCTCAATTCTTCATAGAGCCCTGTGCCATGCCCGAGGAGGCACACGTTGCCGACCAGTCCGGAGGCTTTTGTTGACAGATCAAATCCGAGTACTTGCCCAGAACCTTCAACAATGGTGGTGAGGCCCGCAAGGGTCCTCAACAAGCTGGTCTTGCCTGCACCATTGCCACCGAGAACGGCAACAAGGCTGCCTTGCGGCGCTTCAAGCGAGGCGCCAGCCAAGACCGGGAAGGTGCCATCGAGGGCAACCACGTTGTGCAGCGCCAAGGCCTCCATCTCGGCCCATCGTACCGCCAGCACCCCTCTGCTCCATTTCAGCTCGTAGTGAGCCCACTCAGATGGAGCCAATTGAGGAGATGAGAAAACTGGGTAGATAACCAGCTCACGTTGTCCGTCAGCAACAAGATCCCGAAGATGATCAGAATGATGGAGCCGACGAGTTGCAAGATCGACAACAATTTCCCAAATCGCTGGGTAAAGGTCGTCAGGTAGTCAATGGCGAGGCCTGCAGCCAAGAAGGGAACGGCAAGGCCCAACGAATACGCCAACAAGAGTCCAACTCCCCCAAGCAAGGTGGTTGACTGCGCCGCCAAGGCAAGGACGGCACCAAGGACGGGACCAATACACGGTGTCCAAGCGAACGCGAACGCCATCCCGAGAATGACGCCGGCCCAAGGACCAAAGCGCTTGGTTCCTGCCGAGAGCCTTCGCTCTTGGGTGAGGGCGATGGCCCAAGAAGCAGGCCTTGCACCAAGGCGGCTCCAAACCGACGCTGGAAGCGACACGAGGAGGAGCAGGAGGCCAAAGATGAGGACAATCCCTCCCGAGAGGTGCGCAAAGAATGTCTTGTGTTGATTGAGGCGTTGACCGACCGACGAAGCAACAGCGCCAAGCGCGATGAATACCAAGGTGAATCCGCCAACAAATGCCCCCATCGAGGCGAGCGTTCGACCTCTGGCACCTGGTTCACCCACTGTCGCAACAGACATGCCCGTCACCATTGAGCAATACCCAGGGACAAGCGGCAAGACGCAAGGGCTAAGGAATGATGCAATCCCCGCACCGAAGGCAATGAGGAACCCAGACGGACTGGCAGTCACGCTGGCGACGAGTTCGCCGCCCATCGTCGTTAGGCCATCTGGCGAGTAACGGCAGCGAGGTCCGACTCCACCATCATCTCTACGAGCTCACGGAAGCCAACCTTGCGCTCCCAGCCGAGCTTTTGCTCCGCCTTGCTCGCATCTCCGACCAAGAGGTCGACTTCGGCGGGTCGCAAGAACCGCTCATCAAGGACGACGTGATCCTCCATCTGGAGGCCGACTGCCGTAAAGGCGACTTCGCACAACTCTCGAACTGTGTGGGTCTCACCAGTTGCGATGACGTAGTCATCAGGAGCATCTGCTTGGACCATCAGCCACATGGCCTCCACGTAGTCAGCGGCATAGCCCCAGTCACGCTGTGCATCGAGATTGCCCAGCGAGACCGTGTCTTGCAGTCCCAACTTGATACGAGCCACCGCATTGGTCACCTTTCGGGTAACAAATTCGAGGCCTCGACGAGGGGATTCGTGGTTGAAGAGGATCCCCGAAGACGCGTGGAGGTCATAGCTCTCGCGATAGTTGATGGTCATCCAGTGGCCATAGACCTTGGCAACGCCATACGGGCTTCGCGGATAGAGCGGTGTCGCTTCACTCTGGGGGACCTCAACGACCTTGCCGAACATCTCTGACGAACTGGCTTGATAGAAGCGGACGTCACGATTGGTAAATCGAATGGCTTCGAGCATTCGAGTCACGCCAAGAGCGGTCGTCTCACCAGTCAGCACCGGCTGACCAAAGGAAGTTTGCACGAAACTCTGAGCGGCGAGGTTGTAGATCTCGTCGGGTTTGTACTCCGAAAGAACGGAAATGAGGGAACCTTCATCAAGGAGGTCTCCAGGAGCGAGGGTCAACTTGTCTTGAATATGGGCGATGCGCTCGAAGTTGAGCGTCGAGGATCGTCGAACCATGCCGATGACCTCATAATCCCTCTCAAGGAGAAATTCAGCGAGATAGGACCCGTCTTGGCCGGTCACCCCGGTGATGAGTGCTCGTTTCGCCATGCCATTCGCTCCTCTGTAGTGCGTCCAAATCGGGCAGCGCACTTCCCTTAAACCTAGCCGACCTCCCTCTCTCATTGAAGATGAGGGTTCTACGATAGAAGGATGCCAACGGTCGCCTTCGTCTCCTTTCGACTTGGTGGTCGGGATGGGGTAGCGATTGAGACAGCGAAGTGGGGAAATGCCCTGTCAACACTTGGTTATGACGTCCGCACTGTCGCCGGTGACGGACCCGTACATGTGCTCGTCGAAGGGCTCGGAATTCGAGATGAGCGACCATTAGATCATCAGGCGCTCGATGAGGGTCTCGATGCTGATCTCGTCATTGTCGAAAACCTGCTCTCACTCCCCCTCAACCCTGACGCGGCCCAAGCTGTTTCGGAACGCTTGGAGGGCCGGGCGGCGATTCTTCATCATCACGATCTCCCTTGGCAGAGACCTCAATTTCTCAATGCACCTTCACCGCCTGACGATGCCAACTGGGTTCACGTTGCCATCAATCAACGTTCGGTGGCCGAACTTCAAGAACGCGGCATCTCCGCAACGCTCCTCTACAACTCCTTCGACCCAACGCCACCGGCAGGAGATCGAGATGGCGTCCGACAAGCGCTTTCCGCACGACCTGGCGAACGGATCGCCCTCCAGCCAACGAGAGCCCTAGAACGCAAAGGCATCGAGGCCGCGGCGAACGCATGTACCGAGATTGGCGCATCGTTTTGGTTGCTTGGCGATGCGGAGGATGGATTCGACGAGGAGTTGGAACGGGTCATCGCTGCCGCATCGTGCCCAGTCATCCTTGGTATGCCGCCTGGAGGATTCTCCATCCACGACGCGTATGCGGCATCTGATCTCGTGGTGATGGGTTCATCCTGGGAGGGATTTGGGAACCCAGTTCTCGAAGCTGCGACCCATCGCCGCCCCCTGTTGCTCAATCGCTACCCAATCGCGAGGGAGCTCGAGGCACATGGATTCGAATGGTTTGGCTTCGATGAAACAGAAGCATTTGAGCAACGCTTGGCCAATGGCACTGATGACCTCGTAGCCAACAATGCCGCCGTGGCAGCCGAACACTTCTCCCTTCTTGACCTACCAAGCCGCCTACGCGCGATCATCGACCTCGTTCCCGGAGGGCCCTTATGACGAATTCACCTCGCCAACGTCTTTCGGCGAGTAACCGACGTGCCCAATTACTTGAGGTTGCCATGTCGGTCTTCGCCGACGGCGGCTTCGCGTCGACAACGATGGACGAGATCGCTCATCGGGCTGGCGTCACCAAGCCCGTGCTCTATCAACACTTCCCATCAAAGGCTGCGCTCTATCGGGAACTCTTGGCGACCATTACCGCCGAAGTCTCTGCGGCGATTCTTGGTGCAGCAAGTGACGCAGACGGGCCTCGTGACCAAGTCGTTAAGGGATTCACTGCATTCTTCTCCTACGTTGCTTCCCACAATCCGGAATTTCTTCTTCTCTATGACCGCACGGGTTGGCATGACGCTCACGCGAGTGATCCCGTCCATTCAATTGAAGACGAGCTGATTGAGCGAATCGACCCACTCATTGACGCTGGACTTCACCCAATGCATCGAAGGGTGCTTGCTGCAGCGGTCGTGTCAATGGCTGAAGGCGTTGGAAGGCGTTGGCTTGTCGGAGGACCGCCGGTAGCACCCGAGGTCATGCAAGAGCGAAGCGAAGGACTGGCCAACGTCGTTGCGCAACTCGCGTGGAGTGGGCTTCGAGGCATCGAGCCAACCGCAGCAGACGCTTCACCAGACCTCTCGTCCTAGAGGCGAGGTACTAACTGCTGGCAGTAGGCAAAGACCTGCCTGGCACAGGAGTGATACTGATCCTGTTCGCCACCCGCGGGGTCATCAACTTCCGCACTTCCTGTGAGATCGAGTTCTTGCAGCTGCATTCCACGGACCCGATCGACAAGCGGTTGGTCACCACCTTCAAGTGCTTCAGCCACATGAATGATGATCGCCGCCTTGGCTGCTGCTTCGGGATGTACTCGCCGAACGTAGCGAACATGGTCCGCCTCCATGCAGAGGATCAGGTCTGCCCACTCAACGTCACCCTCGGTCAGTTGATGACTTCGATGGCGCCCAAGTGGGAGATCGTCAAGACCTGGAAGCGCGGCAATCGCGGTCTTTGTTCTGATGCTCATCGGTTGACCTTCCAGCGCGTGCGTTCCGGCCGTCACGAGGTCAATGGAGCGGCCTTCAACGTCGGCCAGAAAGCCGAGCATGAACCCACCCATGACGGACCGGGCGGCATTGCCGGTGCAGAGCACCACGACCCGTGACGCCCGCGTCATGAAGAGCGCCCATGTGCATTCCGAATGCAGAACACCCGTTGTCGCGAAAAGCGACAACGGGTGCCAGCCCTACCAAGAAGTCGATTGTTCGGCTTGACCTCTGCTTCTCTCGCGTTGGTCAACGTTGCACTCGGCCTCTGCACCATGGTGCCGAGGCTACTTGGCTCCTTCAGGTCGTTTGCGAACGGAATCGCTCATCCAACGCGATCATCGTTCGCCAAACGAACGAATTGGCTACGCCGCCTTCTCGTACGTCGAACTTCCAAAAGCGAGGATGCCAGCGAAGATGAAGTTGAGGAAAATCAAGCCAATGCCGAAGCCAACGCCCTTGCCAAACTTCTTCGCCACATCGATCCAGATGATGATTCCGGCGATGATGTTGACGATTGGGATGAGCATGAAGATCAACCACCATCCAGAGTGGCCAGAGATTTTGATCAGGGTGTACACGTTGTAAATCGGGACAATTGATGCCCATCCGGGCTTCCCCGCCTTCACAAAGAGCATCCACCATTCAATGATGGCAATTACCACAAGGAAAAGTGGTCCAATGAAATAATTGGGACTCAGACTCGACGATGCAAGCAGGTGGTTCATAGCGCTCCTCTACCCTTCAGTGGTTGACAGAAGGAGAGCCGAGTTCACGACGCAAACCCTCAATCAAAGCGGCCGGTCGACCGCCTAAAACCACCGAATCAACTTACCGCTCGACCGTCAAGAAAACTGGGACGATCAAGGCGTGACGAGAGGAGTCACGGTCGAATTTGGTGAAACTTGGAACCCATTGGAGGCGGTTGCAACAAAGCGAGTTGCCCGACCATGAGTGAGACTGGTGACGGTGCAACTGAGTGCCGTTGTAACGCAGGACTTCGGAACGCCGCTCGTTGATGTCACGGTGAAGCTGACCGAAGCGGTTGTCGATCTCGTCCAAGCAAGGGTGACGGCTCCGCGAGAAACGGAAGTCACGTGGAGTCCCGTCGGGGCGAGATTTCTCAAGACCAACCGGTTGATCGTGATGACGTTGGGGACGCTTTGGATCGTGCTGTCGGTGGTGCCGAGGAAGGTAACCGAACCGGTTGCATCGACCACCGGATCGTGTATCTCATCAAATCCTGTCGCCAGTTGCGTTCGTCCAGTCCCGTCTGCATTGAGACGAAGCAATTGCCCAGTTCCTGGAGTACTCGTCGCAACCGTGCCGACGTAGAGCCGGGCCAGCCGATCGATCGATCCAAGATCCGGTTGCCCAAGAACGCTGGCGATCGGCCGTTGTCCAAGTCCATCGGTCCCAACCCGAGAAATCGTGTCGTAACCATTCGTGAAGAAGAGGGACGTTCCTGACGGCGCATACGAGACACTCAGGGAACTCGTTCCTCGTTGCAGGCTGATCGTCTTTGGCGCCCCGAGCGTCGTTGGGATGACCTGAATCGCGCCACCAACGGCAAGCGCCAAATGTGAGCCATCAGGAGCAATACCAATGCCATACGCAAAGGAATTTTGGATGCTCGCCTCTGGAACAGTGAGACCGGCTGGAGTCCCAGACGTCCCGATGGCATAAACATTCGGTGTCGTTGTTTGCGAGGCAACGTAGGTCATCGCTTCGGACTTAGAGAGCGCAACTCCATAAAACCTTGGGGTCGAGTTGCTCGGGTTTCTCAGAACCTTGAGATTGGCTCCGCCTGCACTGAATCGATAGAGGCCGCCACTGCTCGTGGTGAGAAAAATGGTCGTTCCTGTCGATGACGTTGCGAGACCTGATGCAAATTGCGCATCAGTGCCAATTCCTGAAGGGGGGAGATAGGTGAAGACCGGTACATAGGCAGAGAGCGGTGGTGGCGTCGCTCCACCGGAAGTGCCAAATGAAAGTGAAACTCCTGCGGCGGCACCGAGCAGCAACGACACTCTGCTGATCCGACCCATCACCCCTCCGTTTGATCGATCACGGAACTGCGACCGCTTTGTAGTGGGAAGTTACCCGATGTAGTCAACATTTGGCGACCGGCGGTACTTGCCTAGAGCAACTCTCGGCGACGCATCGCCATCAAGGTGAACCAACCCCAAACCGGCGGGAGGTACGACGTGAAGAGACGTTGGACAAAGACTGCCGACACGGCAATGGAGTCGGGCACTCCGGCGGCAGTAAGCGCCAGGATCATTCCTGCCTCAACCACTCCCATTCCACCTGGAACTGGCGACAGGCCACCAAGCACGGACCCGAGGGTCAATGCCACGATGCAGACCGCAAGCGAAAGATGGGCGCCGAAGGCGTGGAGGGCGCTCCCGAGCGCAAGCGCCACCAGTACTTGGGCAAGGAGTGAACCACCAAAGATGAGTACCAACTTCGATGGTTGGCTGGCGAGCACTCGAAGGTGCCCAATTGATTCGTCCCACTTTGGTCGGAGTTTTGAGGCCGCAGCGCGACGGAGCTTCGGCACGAAAACTGCAACACCAAGAATCACGCCGAGTCCAAGGACGACCAGCAAGATCATGTGAATCAACTTTGCGGTTGCTCCTCCTGAGGAGAGGCTGTCTTGGAAGTTGAAACTTCCAAAGGCAAAGGGAAGCGCCAAACCCAAGGTGAGGGTCTTCGCCACCCATGAAGCAGTTGACGAAACAACGGCCGAAGAGACCGCCATGGTGGCGTCGTAACCCTGGCGCTGGAAGAACCGCACCCGCGTGCCAATCACCGCAACATTTCCTCCGGCCAAGGAACTGAAGGAGTTCGACATTTCAAGCGCCAGAACCTTCATGTAGCCAAGCGGCTTCACGACCGATCCCAAGGTCGTGGCCGCCACCGAGACCGTACACAACTGCGCAAAAATGAACGTGAGGATGACCCAGCCCCACGCTGCGGACTTTAGCGTTGAGAATGCTCCGGCTACGTGCACAAAGACCGCGAGGAGCGCCCACCCACCAATGAGTGAGCCAACCGTCATGAGAATGGTTCCCCACGAGATCCGCCGGGGTTCGTAGAGCTCCGGGGGTTCAATACCAGCAGCCAATGCACCTGCGGTCCGAAGCCGAGTCAAGAGACCTTTATTCGCCTTCAACAATGGCGAAAGCCCAGCTGGAAGGGCGGCACGTTGGAGGAACGGCAACGCATTCGCGAGTTCGTCCGGTCCAACCACCTCAATGGCGGCAGCCACTGCTTCCTCAATCCCCGACTCCGCAGAGCCAATGAGCGCGGCACATGCGAGCGCAGCCGCGAGGTCTCGATATCGGCGTTCATTGCTCGGTGTCGCCGTCGATCGCTCAAAGCCAACGAGCGAAACCTTCGCGTTCTCATCCACGAGAATGGTTGAGCCGGCAATCGCTCCGTGCGCCATTGCTGCACTGAGTGCACTCACCGTTTCAATGATGGACTTCGCAGTCCCTGCAGGAACAGCATCTGGCAAGAGCGCGTCGAGACGACTACCTGCGGGTCGTTCAAGCAGGAGTACTGCATTGCCTCCCACCTCTCCAGCGGTGATGACGACCGGCGCCCGTTCTTCAAGAACTCTCGACGCCATCATCGTGGCGAAGGCTTCGTGCTCGACCTGCTGGAGGCTCGTCGTCGCGAGACTGGGTCCAGAGTCCCTGAAGAACAAGGACCGACCAAGTTTCGAAAGCAACTGAGCCTCCGTCGCATCTCGCCCAACGACGACCGCCTCAATGGCCATTCCATCGAGTGTTCCCCAGTAGCGGACCGCTCCCCATCCGCGTGAAGGCTGCCGCACAAGACCTTCAACCGAAGCCCCAATTCCAGAGAACAGTGAGGCCACATCCTCAAGGGAAGGAAGTCCTTCTGGTGATCCAACGAGGAGGTGCATAGCCGAGACGGCAGTCCACCCAAGTACCACCGACGTCAGCACTGCGGTCGTCACGCCTTCGCCATGGATCACGCCAACGACAGCCCCAAAGGTGATGACCAACCGAACCATGCGTCGAAGGCTCCGGCTGAGATAGGGAGCAACCGCCAACTGAATCGCTGCTGCGGTGGTGAGGAGAAGCACCACCGATTGCGTCTTTACGCCGTCATACCCTGCGTTGTTTGCCCCGGGGGTTGCCGGACCCAGGAGCGCTCGATACGCAATCGCTCCAAGAATGCCAAGTGCAACTGCGACGACGCCGTCTCGGAGTAACGCCATCGTTCTCGCCATCACTCCAGCAACGCCGACCGCAATGATCGCACCGGCAGTGCTCAAGAACCACAACGCCGAGAGCAGCCATGCCATGCCAAAGGGCAACGGCAAGACCGCACTCGTTACCTCGGCTTGAAGGGATGCCCCAGCCCTGGCCATCACCGCCAATCCAATGACACTCAGCAGCCCAATGGCAACCCGAATCCCGTCGCCGCCTCGACGGTGCCGTTGTCCGCTCGAGAATGGCGCGAAGAACACGTCCTTTATCGGACGCGCATCGACTGCCCGATCTAGATCAATTGATTGGCTGAAGGCGGGTCGCTGCATGGTGCATCACGCTAGTAGGGCAGTTGACGCGTGACACCTGCGACAGGGCACCCTTTGGAGTGAATTCCAAGCCGTGTCATTCAGGGTCGACGCTGACACCCACGTAAGAGTGACCTGCAGGAAGTTCTGGTCATTCGCCGATGCACGAATATTTATACATTGCTCACCTTGGAAAGGATGTTCAAATATTCGTGCAGTTTGTGATTCTGCTACACTGCACGAATATGAGTGCATCTGCTAGCGATTTCAAGGACAACCGTTTTAGGGTTTACAGCGCTTCTACGTTGGGGGCGGCAATCCGCCACTACCGCACCAAGCTGGGATTCTCACAGGCTGAACTCGCGGCCCGAACTGGAATGCCCCGCAATTATGTCAATGCTCTTGAAAACGGACTTGAGACCGAACAGCTGAAGCGAACGCTCGAAATCTTGAGGGAACTCGGCGTTCGGCTCACCCTCGATCACGAGGATTGGTAATGGCCGAAGTATTGGCACTCTGGCTCTACGGCGAACGTGTCGCAACGGTCTCGCGGGAACCAGGCGGTCGGATTCGACTTCGCTACACGGAAGAGGCCCTCGCCAACTACGAACTTGGAACACCACTCCTCTCAATTGGACTTCCCCTCACAGACCTTGCTTCTTCCAACGCGAAAACACGATCGTTTCTCGACGGACTGTTGCCCGAGGGCGAGCCGCGCCGAGCGATAGCAGAACAACTCGATCTCAATGCCAATGACACGTTTGGTTTACTTCGTGCTCTCGGGCTTGATTGCGCAGGTGCCATCGTCGTGCAAGCAAGCGAACAACCTGCACCAATTGAGGCCACAACGTTGAGTGCACTACCGCTAGATGATCGGGAGATTGCAGACCGCGTTGCAAATCTCAGGAGCGCTCCTCTCGGCCTCACCGACCGCGTGAGGATTTCACTTGCTGGCGTTCAGGAGAAACTTCTTCTCACTCGCATGCCCGACGGCTCTTGGGGAGCACCCGTCGACGGCACACCTTCGACACATCTTCTTAAGCCAGAAATTCGTGACTTCCCTGAGACCGTCGAGAACGAGGCGTTCTGCATGCGCCTTGCACACAACCTCGGCATCCAAACCGCAACAGTCGGAACCACCGAATACGGAGGACGAAAACTCCTCGTCGTCGAACGATTTGACCGAGTCGTCTCTCGTGCGGGCGATGTGGAGCGCATTCACCAAGAAGACTTCTGTCAGTTCCTCTCCCTGTCTCCAAAGAAGAAATACCAAAGTGAGGGCGGTCCATCGCTTAAGCAGATCGCCACTGTTCTTAGGCAGTTTGCTCGTCCGGACTCTCTCAACAGACTGCTGAAGGCGACATTCGTCAATGTGCTCGTTGGCAACGGCGATGCCCATGGAAAGAACTTCTCCGTGCTGCACCATCGTGACGGGTCGATCGAATTGACGCCCCTCTATGACACGCTTTCGACGTTGTACTACATCGACGGAGAACTTTCGATGTACGTCGACAATGTCCGAAAGACCGCGAGCGTCACCGGAGAGCGGCTGGTGAACGAGGCTGTTTCATGGGGAATCCGAGAGGAGTCAGCACGGCAGACGATCAGCGAATTGACCGAACGCGTACCTGAAGCCCTTGGAGCAGCTCTCGAAGCTACCCCTGGGCTCCCAACGAAGATCCCAAAGATCATTGCGACGCAGCTGAAGCAACTCAAGAAATAGGCGGCCCTTAAGAATCCGGGACCTCGTGCTACTTAATGTGGATCCCTGAGATCGCACGAGCAATGATCAACTGCTGAATCTCGCTCGTTCCTTCGAAGATGGTGAAGATCTTTGAATCACGGTGCCAACGCTCTACTGGGTACTCGCGCACATAGCCGTACCCACCGAGAATCTGGATGGCATCTTCGGTGACTCGCACTGCAGTCTCGCCTGCATAGAGCTTCGACATTGAACCTTCACCATTGAGGAAGGGCTTGCCAGTCGCACCCATCCACGCCGCACGCCAGACGAGAAGTCGGGCTGCGTCAATGTGCATCTTCATGTTTGCCAACTTGAAGGCAATGGCTTGGTTCTCAATGATCGGACGGCCAAACTGCTGACGCTCCTTGGCGTACTCAAGCGAGTACTCATACGCTGCCCGTGCAATGCCGAGTGCCTGAGCACCAACCGAAGGTCGGGTGGTCTCAAAGGTCTTCATTGCGGCCTGGACACCTGACTTCTTGCCTTCGCGGGCACGACCAAGGCGCTCGTCGAGCTTCTCTTTGCCACCAAGAAGCATGCGACCTGGGATGCGGCAGTCCTGAAGGACGACTTCAGCAGTGTGGCTTGCTCGAATGCCCATCTTCTGGAACTTCTGTCCCATGGAGATACCCTTCGTGCCCTCAGGGATCACGAAGCTTGCCTGGCCACGACCGGCGAGCTCTGGGTCAACCGAGGCAACAATGACGTGGGTATTGGCAATGCCACCGTTGGTAATCCAGGTCTTCGTTCCGTTGAGGACCCACTCATCAGTCGCTGCGTCATAGACGGCACGGGTCTTGAGTGAGGAGACATCAGAACCAGCATCGGGCTCGGACACACCGAACGCAGCAAGCTTCAAATCATCAGGAGTCCCAAAGCACTGCGGCACCCACTCCATTGCCTGCTCTGGGGTTCCATTGGCCATGATGCCCGCCACCGCAAGCGTCGTTCCCATGAGCGCGAGCGTGATGCCCGCGTCGCCCCATGCCAACTCTTCGAGCGCAATGACCATCTTGAGACCCATGGGGTCGGAGAACGCATCGGCCATGAAGTCCATTGAGTACAAACCAATGTTGGCCGCCTCTTGGATGATTGGCCAAGGCGTCTCTTCGCGCTCATCCCATTCGTGAGCTGCAGGACGCATCACGTTCTCTGCGAAGTCATGCACCCATGACTGAACGGTCAACTGGTCTTCGTTGAGCTCCATTGAGAAGTCAGCCATGTGAATGGACCTTTCGGCATCCGTTGCGGAACGGCGCTCGAACCGCAGTAGTTACCCCATAGTAACCAAGAAGGCCACTGCATCGGTCAATCCCCTCTCACATTCCCCAACTTCCGGAACGTCCAGGGGGATTTGGGCTCGTTCCTCACTGAGGGATGTCGGCGGCATAGCGCCGGAGTTGTCGCCGACGGATGTTGCCTGCAAGGCGCGTACTTCCTCGTTCGCGCTTTTCAGGATGGAAGGAGAGACCCTATGGACGCGAAAAAGGGGCACCGCGAACGGTGCCCCTCTTCAGTCTTAAGGCAGATACTTAGATGGGACGGACGTCCTTGGCCATGAGGCCCTTAGGACCCTGCTCGACCTCGAACTCCACTGCCTGGCCCTCTTCGAGGACGCGGTAGCCCTGCATCTGCACTGCGGTGTGGTGCACGAACACGTCGCTTCCACCATCAGGCTGCGAGATAAACCCGAAACCCTTTTCCGCGTTGAACCACTTGACCGTTCCGGATGCCACTGGAGCGATCCTCCTTCACTTGTACTGTCTGGCGGACGCCAGCACTGCAAGAGGACACGCACAGCGAACCTCGGTTGCGAACCACAACGCTAGCCTGAAAAGTTCCGTTCAGTCCCCAAACGGTCCTCTGCGACTCAGCGAAGTCTCTCCATTGCGATCCTCAACCGTGTAACCGAGCGCTTCAAGCTCAGCTCGCATCCGGTCAGCCGCCGCCCAATCCTTGGCCGCTCGGGCTTCATCCCGGGATCGAGCCAAGCTCTGGGCGTTGTCGTCAATGTCACCGAGACCAGATCGCAAGGAAATACCGAGCGAGGCAAGTAGCACGGCAACCGACTGTGCCAACGCTGTACCCGCTGCTTCGTCGCCCGCATCGGCCGACGCGTTTGCCGCTGAGACCGCAAGGGCCAGACTGGCAAATGCTCTTGGCGTGTCAAGGTCATTCTCCATTGCCTCGACGAACGTCTGAAGGAGTTCTGGGTCAACGGCAAAGTCTGCGAGCACGACTGGTTCTGGGCCAAGAGGCGTGAGTCGAAAGCGTCGAGCCAAGTTGTCGAGGCGCTGCAGAGCAGCTTCTGCTTGAGCAATGGTCTCTGGGGTCACCTCAACCGGCGCACGGTAATGGGACTGGAGACACAGCAACCGATACGCACGGGCATCGCAACGCACAAGGAGATCGGTGAGCGACGTGAAGTTCTTGAGTGACTTGGACATCTTTTCGCCGTCGACAACGACCCAACCAGAGTGGGCCCAGTGTGTGGCGAACACTTTCCCGTCACCAACTGCTTGCGCACGCTCATTCTCATGATGGGGGAACTTCAGGTCCTGTCCGCCCACGTGAAGATCAAAACCCTCACCCAAAAGGTCAAGACTCATGACGACACATTCGGTATGCCAACCAGGCCGACCAGCGCCGAAAGGTGCCTCCCAAGTTGGCTCTCCGGGCTTCGCCGCCTTCCAAAGCGCGAAGTCGAGCGGGCTTCGCTTTTCCGGATGAGCTTCAATCCGGGCTCCAGCACGAAGTTGATCGAGGGGTTGTCCAGCAAGGACCCCATAGTCAGCGATCATTGCTACATCGAGATAGACGCCATCTGAGGTTTGGTATGCCACGCCTGTTGCCAACAGGCGCTCGAGGAGCGCAACCATGCCCGGGATGAAGGCCGTTGCATGCGGAGTTGCATCGGGACGCAGCACGGAGAGCAGGTCCATTGCCGAAAACCATGCAGCTTCGAATTCCTGAGCAACGTCTTGTTCAGTCCGTCCATGCTCGGCCGCCCGTTCAATGATGTGGTCATCAATGTCGGTGATGTTGGACACAAACGTGACCTCGAGGCCCTGACTGATGAGAAATCGGCGAACAACGTCCCACACCAAGACATACCGTCCGTGGCCAATGTGTGGGAGGTCGTAGACTGTAGGTCCACACGCATATATCGACACCTTGCCCGCATCGCGAAGACCGAGTGGGCGCACGGTATTGGTCATCGTGTCGTGCAACCTGAGCATCCCACTACGGTAAACCACTCATGACCCCTCCTCCACCGCCACCGAACCCCGAGATGCCGGCATCGCGAATCCCGGATAAGGCTGGCCTCGAGGGCCTCGAGACCAAGTGGGCTCGTGGCTGGGAGGCTGAGGGAACCTATACATTCGACCGAACAAAGACTCGAGCAGAGGTGTACTCGATTGACACACCTCCTCCGACGGTCTCGGGCGAACTTCACTTAGGCCATATTTCGAGCTACACCCATGCCGACACCATCGCTCGATTCCAGCGAATGGCCGGCAAAGAAGTCTTCTATCCAATGGGATGGGACGACAACGGCCTGCCGACGGAACGACGGGTCCAGAACTACTTCGGCGTCCGATGCGACCCTTCGCTTCCCTACGATCCAGATTTCTTTCCTCCTGCGGAGCCTGCAACGCCTCCCATTCCAATTTCTCGGCCTAACTTTGTCGCCCTCTGCGCCCAACTCACTGAACGAGATGAAGCGGCTTTTGAAGCGCTCTGGCGCACGCTTGGGCTCTCCATTGATTGGTCGATGACTTACGCCACGGTTGGCGAGAAAGCCCGCCGAATTTCTCAGCGGTCATTCTTAGAACTCTTGAAGGGCGGAAAGGTCTATCAAGCAACTTCGCCAACCCTTTGGGATGTCGACTTCCAAACTGCGGTGAGCCAAGCAGAACTTGAAGACCGTGAACGACCCGGTGCCTACCACCGACTTGCCTTCTTGAAGGCGGACGGCTCGGGCACTGTTGAGATCGAAACCACGAGACCGGAACTCCTTCCGTCATGTGTTGCGTTGGTCGCTCACCCGGATGATGCTCGCTATCAACCGTTGTTCGGCACCAAGGTTCGAACGCCGCTCTTCCAGGTCGAAGTTCCCGTGCTCGCCCACACCCTTGCCGACCCCGAAAAGGGATCCGGGATTGCCATGATCTGCACCTTCGGCGACACGACGGACGTGATCTGGTGGCGAGAATTGAACCTTCCGGCCAGGACCACCATCGGACGCAATGGTCGATTCGAAACAAATCCTTTCGCCAATGGCACCATTGCTTCAACGGATCTCGATGCCGCGACTGCCAACTACGCCGAACTTGAGTTCAAGACGGTGAAGTCAGCGCAAGATCGAATCGTCGAGCTCCTGAGGGAGAGCGGCTCCCTCATTGGTGAGCCGAGAGTCATCACGCACCCCGTCAAGTTCTTTGAAAAGGGTGATCGACCCTTAGAAATTGTTTCCTCTCGTCAGTGGTTCATCGCCACGCTTGGACTACGAGAAGCCCTACTCGAGCGTGGAAGAGAGCTCCATTGGCATCCGGGCTTCATGGGGCACCGCTACAGCAACTGGGTTGAGGGGCTTAATCAGGACTGGAACATCTCACGCCAGCGATTCTTCGGTGTCCCGATTCCGCTTTGGTACAGCATTCGTGAGGACGGAAGCATCAACTTCGACGCTCCACTCGTTCCAATTGAGCAGCAGTTGCCGGTTGACCCTTCCTCAGACGTCCCCGTTGGGTTCAGCGAAGCCCAACGTGATCAGCCAGGTGGGTTCACAGGTGATCCGGATGTCATGGACACGTGGGCAACGTCGTCGTTGACGCCACAAATCGCCACTGGGTATGGCGAAGACGATGACCTGTTCGCTCGCACCTATCCAATGGATCTTCGACCCCAGGCGCACGAGATCATCCGCACCTGGCTGTTCTCAACCGTGGTCCGAGCGCATCTCGAACACGGGAACCTCCCCTTCACCGACGCCCTCATCTCTGGATGGGTTCTCGATCCCAATCGCAAGAAGATGAGCAAGTCCAAGGGTAATGTCATCACTCCCCTTCCGCTCTTAGAAGCCCATGGAGCCGATGCTGTCCGCTACTGGGCCGCTTCAGCCCGTCCCGGGACTGACCTTGCGGTTGATGAGTCGCAGATGAAGGTTGGACGCAGACTTGCCATCAAGTTGCTCAATGCCTCCCGCTTTGTTCTCGGTCGATTGGAAGAGCAAGACATCAAGGGCATCGAGGCAGTCACCCAACCGGTCGATCTCGCCCTCATGGAAGCGCTCGCACTCGTAATTGACGAGACGACGACTGCCTTCACGAACTATGACTACGCCCGGGCACTCGAGCGCACTGAAGCATTTTTCTGGTCCTTCTGTGATGACTACTTAGAGCTCGTGAAGGGGCGCGCCTATGCAGAGCCTTCTGCCGGCTCGGACTCAGCAAGAGCGACCCTGGCGCTGACACTCTCGGTGCTCCTCCGGCTCTTCGCGCCGTTCCTTCCCTTTGCAACCGAGGAAGTCTGGCGGTGGACCAATGAAGGATCAATCCATCGTTCCGCCTGGCCAACACGCGGCGAACTCCCGACCCTGAAGGGAAACCCTGACGTTCTTGAGATGGCGACCAGAATTCTCCTCGACGTTCGACGAGCAAAGACGACCGAGAAGCGCTCGATGCGAGCAAAGGTCACGCGCTTGACCGTTGCCGGTCCAGAACACCTTATGAGCGCACTCGCAGAAGTTGCGAGTGATCTCGAAGAGGCGGGTGGTGTCGAGGCATTCGATACCTCGGTGGCACCGGAACTCAATGTGGTTGTTGAACTTGCTCCGGAGGAGCTTCAGCCGCCCAAGTAAGACGAAGAGAGTTCGGCCTCAATCGTGGCTGGATCTCCAACATGAGTGATAACACCGTGCGCCATGATCGCGGCTCGATGCGCCAGCGGAAGAATGGTCCGAGCAAACTGCTCCACCACAAGGAGCGCCATGCCCTCTGCGGCAAGGGCGGCAACGCGGCCGTAGAGGTCTTCAACAATGAGTGGGGCCAACCCCATGGATAACTCATCAAGAATCAAGAGCTTTGGACTCACGACAAAGGCTCGGGCCAAAGCAAGCATCTGCTGCTCTCCACCGGACATCGTTCCAGCCAATTGACTCTTCCGCTCGGCGAGGCGTGGGAAGCGGTCAAAGGCAATCGCTTCTACCTCGGCGGTCTTGACGCCGGAATACGTCGCGAGCCGAAGATTCTCCCTGACTGTCAGGTTAGGGAAGATCCCTCGACCTTCTGGGATTGCACAGACGCCTGCGGCGACTCTCTCTGGAGCATCAGCCTTGGTGACATCTTTTCCATTAAAGGTGATCGTCCCTTCGGTCGGCGCATGGAGACCCGAGATCACATTCATCAACGTTGACTTACCGCCACCATTGCTTCCGAGCAACGCCACGACTTCGCCAGGCTCAACAGTGAGGGAAACTCCATGGACAACTTCAATAGCTCCATAGGCAGCAGATACGCCTGAAAGTTCCAACAGTGCCATCAGATGGTCTCCTCAGGTGAGCCGAGGTAGGCGTCAGCAACCGCTGCATTCTGTCGGATCTCCATTGGAGTTCCCGATGCGAGCATGGAGCCGAAATTGAGCACGTGAATGTGATCGCAAAGGTTCATCACGAGCGGGACATCGTGCTCAACCAAGCACACGGAGAGTCCACGATCGTTCACCAATCGACGGAGGAGCACGCCGAAGTGCTCCGTTTCTTCTTCTGATTGACCAGAGGCTGGCTCATCGAGCAACACGAGTTTTGGCCGCGTCATGAGCGCTCTTGCCACCTCAACGACTCGTGCCCTCCCTGTTGGCAACGAAGCAACGTCAATCTCGGCAACATCGGTGAGATCGAGGAGATGAAGCACCTCATCAGCCTCGCTCTTGACGTTGAATCGATCTTTGCGACCGATCGAGTTTCGGATCTCTCCAGCGACGACGAGGTTCTCTCGGACGGTGAGTGACGTGAAGAGTTCCAGCCGTTGAAAGGTTCGAGAAATTCCGTGACGTGCTCGCCGTGCAGGCTTCGCCTTCGACAAGTCAACGCCATTCAGCACGACTGAACCTGCAGTTGGCTTGAGCAACCCAGAGATGACATTGAACATGGTGGTCTTGCCAGCTCCGTTTGGTCCGATGAGACCGGTGATCTCACCAGCAGCGCAACCGAACGACACATCAACCAGAGCCTTCGTGCCCTTGAAGGAAACGGAAACGTTTGCGACCTCAAGCAAATTCGTCATGAGTTGAGCGCCATTTCAGCCTGGAACTGTTCTGGTTCGGCAAGGTCATGGTCAGTTGATGCTTTCATGCGACGTTCTGCAGCAAGTGGCGCGAGTAGGCCAATCATGCCGACACAGAAGACGAACCACCAGTTCCCCCAAACGTGCGTTGCCGTCATGGCATAGGTCACTCCTATGGCAAGGAGCGTGCCAATGAGCACCACACGATCTTCAACCACCGGTCGATAGCCCTCAACAATCTTTGAAATGGATCCGCTTGGGTTCGAACCGAGGGTGATGCCAATGGTGGCAGGCAGGAGCGCAGCCAAGTGATAGGCGGTTGCCCAACTGAAGAGCTGCCCCCACGAGTTATGTGCATTGGCGAGGTTGAACAAGGTGTGTTGCACGGCGGTGAGTCCAACTCCGAAGAAGACGCCACCAAAAAGTGCTCCCGACACATTGCCCATGCCACCGACAACGGTTGCCATCACGAGTCCGAAGGACAAGAAGATGTCGAACGTCGTCGTTTGCACCGATCCAAGTGCAATGCAGTAGAGAATTCCTCCAACTGCCGCAAGACCAGACGAGAGCATGAACGCTGAAACCTTGAGCCAGAGAATGCTCTGACCAAGCGTCGCCGACGCAGCTGGGCTGTCCTTCATCGCAACCAAACGACGCCCATACGGGCTCCGACGAAGCGCCACCAAACCAACGCCAAGGAAGATGAACAGCGCGGTCGACGAGAGCAACTGTGCTTTTGGTGAGACGAGCGACCATGCAAGGAACTTGACTGGCGGCAACGTCATTGCACCACCGACGAAGGCCAAGTGCAGGTGAATCAAGGGAATCGTCACCACGCCGGTGAACGAGAGGATGAACGTCGAGAGAAAGATACCGAACGCCATCGTGCCGAGCGCTAGGTGCAGTCCTCTTAGTCGAAGTGCAGGAAGTGCAACAAGACCCCCAAGCACCATCGTGATGACGATCCCGATACCAATACCCCAGAGACTTGTCCGCTGGTCAGGGAACCCTGGCCCGATGAGTCCATGGTGATACGCAACGATGGCCCCAATTGCACCAAAGGAGATCGGCGCAAGGTTGATCTCGCCTGCATAACCAGTGAGCAACGTCAGCGAGAGCGCAATAATTGAGAGTGCCATTCCGGCCGCCAGCATGCTCGTATCGCTGATCCCCATGATCTGTCCCATACCAATGACAAAGATCATGAGCGCAAGCCCACTTACCCAGGCAGTCTTCATGGTAGGGACGGTGTACCGCTCTCGAAGTCTCGACAATGTTGCCCCTCGAAGGCGATCCTGAGGCAGCACGAGCAGCACCACGAACAAACTCAAGACAGGAATTGCTACACCGAATTGTGGCGACCAACTCGTCCACTCTTGGTGCTGCGAGGCGTAACCCGTGAAGAACGCTATTTCGAGACCGATGAGAATTCCACCAAAGACGGTGACGGGTATCGATCGAAGTCGCCCGATCATGGCGGCCGTCACACCGCACGTGATCAGCAGAATCGTGAGCGAGGTGGCGTCGACGGACCCCTGAACCTGTGCAATGAGAATTCCGGCAACGGCTGCCATTGATCCACCAACTGCCCAGCTGATTGCGGCAACCCGCTCAGGGACACCGCCGTTGAGCTTCAAGAGGTCTGGGCTGTCAACGACAGCCCGCATGGCAATGCCGATTCTCGTTCGCTTGAACAGAATGCTGAGGCCAATCCCCATGACCGCCGCGACGCCAATGGCGAAAACTTGGAAGTACTGCAAGTAGACATCATGCGAACCAACGTGGAACGTCCATTCGGCAGTCACGCCCCAAAACAACGACAGTGGGTAGGAGGTGTCAGGAGGCCAGCCCCACGCAGCCAGCCCGAAGATTGCCAGCATCAAGGCGATCGTGACGACAATCTTCGTGATGTCCGACGTCCCAGTGAGGCGCCTCATGATGACTCGGTACACGCCAATTTGAAACAGTGGGGCAAGAACGAACGCGACCAAGATGAACGAGATCCAGTTCGGCCACATCCAGACTGCGGTCATTTGGTAGAAGACGAAGGCGCTCAACATTGCAACGCCGCCGTGGGCGAAGTTGAAGATCCCAGACGTCGTGTAGGTAAGGACGAGACCTGACGCAACGAGTGCGTAGAGCACACCTGAGGTGGTGCCAGCAATCAGGTAGACGAGGAAATTGGCCACGAGTCCTTGGTTCTCCGCTTGACGAGGTTTGAATGGTGATTCACGAGAGCGGACCCCGGTGGTCTCCCACCGGGGTCCGCTGCGTGAACTCCTGACCTACAACCGTAGGTCCGTTGCAACTGCTTGTGGTTACGGCTTGATCAGTCCGGAGCCTGAACCAACGTGACGGTTGTTGAGCGTGATGCCCGTCGAGTTCCCATTAGGGAGAATCGGCAGAACTGCTGAGGTGTCCGTTGGGTACTTTGAAGCGCAGTCAAACGCACCGCTCTTCGTGGGCAGGGCCTGAACCCACTTGGTTCCCTTCAGGTGCATGACGATTCCGCAACTCGCTGAGATGTTGGTCGCTGGGTTGGTTGGTCCCTGAAGACCACCACCAGTCCACGCCTTGGATCCAGCAAAGTTCGATGGCGTGCCAAGGTAGGTAACCATGCACTGACGAGTCAAATCGTTGCCACATGACTTCGCAGCCGTTGCCCACAGCAGGAAGGCCGAAGCAGCTTGCTCGCCAATGGCGCTTGCGTTAGCAGAACCAACCAACTTCACGTAGTCCTTGACTGCAGGAACCGACGTTGCCTCCATTGGCTCAAAACCAATTCGGGTGTACAGGTTGTCGCCGTACTTGTGGGTGTTCCACTTGGCGAGGCTTGGGTCATACGTGGAAGCCTCAGTCATGATGAACGGCGCGTAGTGGTTCGCGGCATTGTTGGCCAAGAGTCCCATCAGCGCCGAGTTCGGCGTTGCCGCCCAGTACAGAACCTTCGCTCCAGCGTTCTTGAAGTTGTTCGAGGCAACACCGAGCGCAGGAGATGCACTCGTGGTGAGGAACGTGACATTCTGGTCGCAGCCGTAGGTGGCAAAGTCCGAAACCGAGGTCTTGTTCCCACCGAAACCGCCGCCGGTGCCATCGCCGAACTTCCAGCCCGCTTGGGTGTAGGAGTACTCGACCTTGATGTCCGAGGACTTCGATGCTCCACCTGGGAGGTCGTCGGTGCGGAAGGTACAGGCCTTCGCCGTCGCTGCTGCACCAAAGAGCTTCGTGCCTTCGTACGCAGATGAAGCAGGGTTGTAGTCAGCCGGGTTTGGCATTGGCTGGTACATCTCCCATGCATTCTGGGTGTCCGTTGAGGCGGTGAATCCAGGAACGGCAACCAGGTTATGAGCCAGTCGGTCAGCCTCGCCTGCACTGTCGAAGGCATAGCCCTCACCGGCCATCATGAAGTCGCCGTTGCTGATCATGTTGTCGACCGCAGTCTTGGCGTTGAAGATCGCGGCGTCTTGGTAGTCGCCCTTGATCGTGCGTCCGTTGATGCCACCTTGGGCGTTGCACCATGCGATCAGCGCGGTAACTGCCTTACCCATGTTTTGGTTGGTCTTGTTGTAACCAGCGTCATCGCCATACCCAAGTTTAATCTGGGTGGCGGTGACGCCAGTATCCGAGTTGCTTGTCATCGTGCCTTTGCCACAAGGTGACGCAAGCGTTCCGAACTTGACCGGCGCGGCTGCCGAGGCAGCCCCCGTTGCGATTGCCACTCCACCAGCTGTCATTGACAGCGTGGCGAGAGCCGCCATTGCCTTCATGCGACCGTTGCGCATCTGTACCCCCCCTGAGGTCCTACCGCATCTCTGCAGTAAAAGTTGTTCTATCACTTCTGAAGCACCTTGCAACAGTCGGTGGATTTTCTGCTCAGTGAGTATTCAGACGTGAGTCTTGCTATTTTGCCCTCCCTAACAATTGACGGGTGGCCTAGAAGCCTGCGACGATGCCGCTGACGCTTCATCGGGGGGATGAGGCGACCAAGGAGAACCAGCCATGGCCGTACGATATGCAGCGAAGTCAGCGGAGCAACTCGCTGAGCGGGCAGAGCAGAAGAAGTCAGTTGATGCGTGGTCGACCATGGTGGTCGCCACCTATGAAACCGACGCCGACATCGTGGCCTCGGTATTGCCCCGACCGCTAACGCCAAGTGATCAACCTCTTGTCAAGGTCACCTTCGCCTCGGTTGACATTCCCGGCTACGGCTCTTTCGGAGCGGGGAGCTTCTCGGTTCAATGTCGCCATGAAGACACCTTGGGCTACTACTGCCTTGTCATGGTCATGACGACCGAACAACCGGTCATCAGTGGGCGTGAGACGTTCGGTGAACCGAAGAAGATCGGTCAGGTGAGCGTCAAGGTTGAGGGTGACCAGGTGACTGCCACCATGGGTCGCATGGGGGTGACCTGGGCTGAGTTCAACGGCACCACCACCACTGAGATTGCCAACCCTGCACCAGAAACTCGCACCGACTTTTACTTCAAACCACTCCCTTCGCCCGATGGCATTGGCCTCGACGGCGATCCATCCCTCGTCTACTGCACTCGAGAAGAGACGACCAAGTGGGCGAAGTCCTGCAGTGGGGTGCTCACACTCCGCGAATCTCCAGTCGACCCAGTCGCCGACCTACCCGTGCGTCGACTCCTCGACGTCAGCGTTGGGCTACGCAATGCCATCCAAAAAGGTCGAATCCACTCGAAGGTTCCAGCCGAGTGGATCGTGCCTTTCCTTCACCAGCGTTACGACGAAGCAACTCCGCCGTCGTAGGACGCGGTCACCCGACTGCGGCGTCTCGACGCAGTTGCTCTACGAACGCGACCACACCCGCAGTCGTTGCCGTGCAGCGCGGGGAAGAAAAAATGTCGAAGGCATGCTGCGCGAAGGGCAGCTCCACATACACACATCGCGCCGTGGCCGTCGCGCGGTAGCGACGCACAAACTGGCGCGCCACCTCGACAGGAACGAGTGTGTCATTTCGGCCTTGGAGCACGAGAAATGGCGGAGCACTCGGTGTCATGCGGTGCAGTGGCGACGCCCCTTCAAATTTGGCGCGTTCATTTGCCAAGGTGGTCTTCATCACTTGCCGCTCAAGCAAATGCAACATGGCATCCCCATGGCGACCGGAACTCTCTTTGTCACCCGTCATCTCAAGGACGCCATAGATCGAGACACATCCCTGAACAGCAGTATCTTCGCTCTCGAATCCAGGCTGGAACTCTGGAGCTCCAGGCGTCAGCGCACAAAGCGAGGCAAGGTGCCCTCCTGCGGAACCTCCAGCGAGGACGATCAGCGATGGGTCGCCACCGAAATCGGCAACGTGGTCCTTTGCCCAAGCAATAGCCCGTTTGCAATCGACGACATGTTCGGGCCACGTCGCTTTCGGGCTGAGCGAGTAGTTGACCGACAGGCAGAGCCAGCCTCTAGCCGCTAGTTCGAAGAGCATTGGTTTGGCCTGCTCTCGCTTGTCGCCAATGACCCAGGCTCCTCCGTGGATGTAGAGAAGCACTGGCCGGAGGGGACTGTTGGACTCAGCCTTTGAGAAGTACACATCGAGTCGGTGATGTTTGCGCCCATCACCGACGTAATCAATGTCCTTCACGACCTTGACGGTTCGAAGTGGCAGCGGCAGTGCCAGCGTTCGACGGACAAGGTTCCCATAGCGAGGCGCCAGATGACTCGGATCGAGTGGAATCGGTTCCGGAGTTGCCGACTGAAGGGCGTTCTTAACGGCCTGGGCTGACTGGTGCGCGATGACATAGAGACCGAGATCTCCAAGTACTGCAGCAGCCAGCAGCCCTGATCCAATAATGGCGAGTCCACCATGGATGCCAACGGTGAAGGCAACAATGAGCCATCCACCTGAGAGAACAAAGGCCAGTTGGAGCGAGAGTTCACTGGTCAACCATCCAATGGTGAACACGATGGAGGAGACCAAATCCGGCTTCGGGGGAAGGTAAGTCAGAATCGTTCCAAGGGCCGCTAGCAGGCCAACGATAAAGATCACGATTCCCATTGACACTTGCTCCTCTCAGCGTCCAAGCCTACGCACCGACGCAACCAACGATCCGAGGGTGGCGTCGTCGACCTGATGAGGAATGAACAGCGACAGTCGATCGGCTAATCCGCCGAATCGAGCACATAAACGCTTCGCAACATCATCTGGCGTGCCAACGGTCGCAACTGCGGCCACGAGTTCATCTGGAACGAGTGCGATGAGACTCCCCCAGTCTCCTGCTCGAACCGCCATCCTGAGCTCGTCATGGAGTTCTCCAAGCCCTTCAGCGCGGAGGACTTCCGAATAGGCAGGTGTCGAGCCATAGAACCCAAGCAGTCCTCGAACCCCAAGATTGGCCGCTTCGAGGGACGTCTCGTCAGTTCCGACACCAACAATGGTGCCGCAGACCATTTCAAACGGTCGACCTTCGGCTCGAAGGCGGCCGCGCTCAATCGCCGGAAGCGTGATGGATTCGAGGAGGCGCTGGCTGTGAAAGGGGAGAACAAGGAGCCCATCAGCGACCTCACCAGCCATCTCCGCCATCTTCGGCCCCTGTGCCCCGAGGAAGATCGGCGGAGGCGGGAGCTCCATGAGCGGTGGCGTGAACATGGGCGTCATGAGCTCATGGCGGTAGAACTTCCCCGAATACGAAAGGGGCGCTCCGGTTGACCACGTGGTCGTGATCGCTCGCACCGCTTCAACGACTTCACGCATTCGTTCGACGGGCTGCGACCAGGTGAGTCCAAATCGACGCTCAATGTGCGAGCGAACCTGCGGTGCGAGACCCAAACGGAACTTGCCTTCCGAAAGTCGCTGCAAGTCAAATGCCGCGTGGGCGAGATGGATTGGATTTCGTGGGAAGGCAATCGCCGCATTGGTCATCAGCGCGAGATCTGAAGAAATTCCCGCAGCAACAAGAGGGAAAAAGACGTCCGCCGGGCCCTCAGCAGTGAAGCATCCATCAGCTCCAAGTGCTTGAAGTGCCGAAGCACGTTCACCGACCGCCTCAAGCGGCGTACCCATGAGTGAAAGGTCGAGTTGCACCGCCCCACTGTTGCACTTCGAGGAGAACTTGATGGCAAAGGCTCGCTTGTAGGGTGAGACGGAGAGGTCCGAAAGGAGACAGCGAATGCCAGAGCCGGTTGCGAGTTCACCGTTTGACCAGCTCAAAGGGACCGTTGGTCTTTGGACCTTCGCTCACGAGTTTGTTGCACCACAAGCCGCTGGAGATTTTGCCAAGAAGATCGAAGATCTTGGCTATAGCTCGTTGTGGTTCCCTGAGCTCATTGGTCGTGAGGCATTCACCAGCGCCGCACTGTTGCTGGCGGGCACGTCATCACTCATTGTTGGCACCGGTATTGCCTCGATCTATGGCAGAGACGCACTCGCAACTGCCGCAGCTGGACGAACGCTCGCTTCAGTGAGCTCCAATCGATTCATCGCGGGTCTCGGAGTTAGCCACCGACCAACCGTTGAAGGATCGAGGGGGCACACCTACGAGCCACCGCTCGCGGCAATGGAGAACTATCTCGATGCCCTTGGCGCCGCAACGAGTTTCTCCGTTGAGGCAAAGGTCAAGCTGCCCGTCGTGCTCGCTGCCCTCGGTCCAAAGATGTTGACGCTTGCACGCGACAAGGCCGATGGTGCACTGCCCTATCTCGTCACCGAGGCCCACACCGCAAGCGCTCGAGCAACGCTTGGACCAAATGCCTTTCTCGCCGTTGAACAAGCGGTCGTCTTGAGCAATGACAAGGACGAAGTCAAGCGCCTTGCTCAAGAGCATCTCGGCATTTACACCGGTCTCGAGAACTATCGCAATAGTTGGAGGCGCCTTGGTTTCGGCGACGCTGACTTTGTTCGTGGAGGCAGTGAAGCGCTACAACAAGCTCTCGTTGCCTCCGGCGACGTCGAGCAGATCAGCGCCAAGGTCGATGCACATTTTGCTGCCGGTGCCGATCATGTCTGCCTTCAGGTCCTTGGGACTGGAACGTCCGAACTCGCACCAATGGAGCAATGGAAGACGCTCAGTGAACTGACGAAGGCGAAGCGGTGAGCTCAATGACGAGACGATTCACTCGGATCAGAATTTCCCAGACGATTGAGGCACCCCTCGCGGTCGTTTGGGAAGAACTTCGACAAATCGACCGCCACGTGCTCTGGATGAAGGACGCCGTCTCAATCACCTTCACCACCGACCAGCATGAAGGCGCCGGCACCGCGTTCATCTGCAAGACAAAGGTTGGACCATTTCGGACCAACGACAAGATGTGGATCACCGAGTGGATTGAGGGTCGACAGATTACGGTCCACCATCAGGGACTGATTACCGGCGCCGGACGCTTCGCACTTCGGGGAGAGCACGGACGACACTGTGTGCTGCGTTGGGAAGAGCGGCTTGAATTTCCCTGGTGGCTCGGCGGTCCGCTCGCAGGGATCGTGGCAAAGCCAATCCTGAAGCAACTTTGGATTCGAAATCTTGATCGGTTTGGCGAACTCATTCTCAGGGGAATGGAGCAATCTGCCCTCGACAAGCGTGGCGACGAGGATCCTCAGAATCCAGAAGGCGAGTAACGCTCCTCAGCGCCGTGTGACTCGGCGACTGGGGTCGCATCAAGTACGTGGTGACCAAGTGTGTCGGCAGTGTTCACCGTCAAGACAGCGCCTTCGGATGCCTCACCTAGTTCTACAAATGCCAGTGCTGCGGCGGCCTCTGCATCAGCAGCCTCCGCCAATGCTTTGATCTTCGCCGCTTCCTTTGAGGCCGCCTTCTTGGCCTTGGCCTTAGCCTTCTTCTTCGCTCGCTTCAGCTTGGCCTTGGCCTTCTTCTTGGCCTTCTTCTTCGCCTTGGCCTCCTCCTTGGCGCGATCCTTCGACGATCGCACAATGACGACGAGGTGTTCCGGCTCTTCATCGCTGACTACGTCAGGAGCGATCGGCGCGACGTCAAAGGCCTCGAGAAGTTCATGCCAGGCTTCGTCATCTAGCTGCCGGACAAGCTCAGGGTCAATGGGCTCTTCGGCAAGATTCGCGCTCTCTTTCCAACGCCGGATGAGTTCACGAGCCTCAGTCAGCACGTTCTCGTTACCCTCTGTCAGCACTTCGAGAAGTGAGATGCATTCGGCGTAGGTGGCCTCCAAGATGCGATGCCGTTCGATCTGGGCTTCGGCATTCACCGAGGCAACTTGACCTTGAGCAGAGGTCAAAAGGAGCTGGCGTTCGGTGTCGGCTTCTTCCATGATTCGCGCGCACTCAACGCGTGCAGCTTCAACGAGGCCGCTACTCGCCTGCCTGGCGGCGTCAGTAATCGCCGAAGCCTCTTCTTCGGCTTCAGCGAGGACTTCAGCGGTGATTGGCTTCAAGCGCGTCAAGGCCTCTTGCAGCACTCGCTCGGCATCAGCTTCGGCCTCGAGGCGAACTTCGTCGGCGATCTTTCGAGCTGCTTCGAGCGCTGCTGCTTGCTCTTCTTCGCTTTCCGTGTTCGCGGAAGCGAGGACTCCCTCGGTGATGGTCCGTGCACGGAGCAGCGTCTCAATGCGCACTCGTTCCGCATCGGCTTCGGCTTCGGCCATGATTCGGTCGACGATCCTTGATGCCTCGGCCAACCGTTCCGCTGCTTCCTCCGCAGCCGCCTCCGTCAACTTTTCGGCTGCAAGTTCGGCTGCGGTTGCAAGGTGTTCAGCCGCAGTGCGTGCAGCAGACGTCAAGTCATCCGCTTCGTGCTTCGCAGCGGTTGCCACGGCAAGCGCCTCTCGCCGTGCGGTTGCTTCGATCGCCAACGCCTCAACTTGAGCCGAAGCAAGAACGAGCCCAATCGCAGTAGTCGTTTGCTCCACGACGTCTTCGTCCGCGACCTCTTCTGCGTCATCGGCCTGCATGACGTCATTGCCATCAAGGAGTAAAGCCCCGGCAGGGGGCGTATTGGAAGCGTCATCAGTGAGCTGATCGATGGAAGTGATGCTTTCGACGTCGGGGGCGTCGTTTGGTGTCGCGCTGGTGTCGGAAACGGTCAGTGCTTGAACTTCATCGAATGCCGCTGATTCATCAACATCTGCGATGAGTTGGTCGAGACCGAGCGGACCGCTTGTCGCGACGCGTGCGTGCGAATGAAGGCGATTCTCGCGCTCAATCGCCCAACCTCGAAGTTCCACCATCCGTCGCGAATCCGCAGGTTCCCATTGATTCTTGATGATCGCAACCATGAGTGCATCAAGGACTTCAGGATCAACTTCAGTCGACAACAACGGGCGGAGCTCTGCGCTGAACTCTGCGACGCCGCGCTCAGCAATGATGTTGATCGCCGCTACTCGGTTTTTTGGATTGGGATCTCGAAGGGCGGAACGGACTCTTCCAGCTCCCTTTGACAGGTAAACGAGCCTCCAAAGCAGGACGGCAACTATCAGCACCGCCGCACCGATGACTATCGCGTACTTGATCGTGTTCGACATGACCTGCCTCCGTGACCGACGTTCACGCGCAACTACACGCGGAGGACACCAAAATTTACCAGACGTCGATGGAAAATTCGCCCTTCTCCTCTACAGTCTCGCTGGAGAGAGGTGTGGACGTGAGTGAGCAAGCCAGTGAACGAGCACTTCAAGCAACCGTTGAGGCGTTGACGGCCGAAATTGCGGCGCTCAAATTGAAGGTGAAAGAGCTCACGGCGAGAAACGAAGCACTTTCACGTCAAGCGAATGACCAGCGATTCGAACGTCCTCCGCACTATTGATCGCGCCACCGAATTCGGTCGGCAATCATCTCGAGGGCTGAGGGAAACCAAGGGTCCACAAAGGTGTCGAAAAGTCCCCACTTCGCGATCATTCGAAACACATCATCTGGTGGAATAAGGGAACCTCTCGAACTGCTTTCGGCATGAATCATCCGAACCGAGGAGGCATAAACCGTCGATTTCCCAAGGACTGCGGCTCGAAGACACAGGTCAATGTCATTACCCACAACCGTCAGCGTCGTGTCCAGTCCACCAAGCTCGTCCCAGAGTTCCCGACTTAACAGCGTGCAGGCGCCCGTGACGGCCGAAACTTCCTTCGTGGCCTCGAGGTAGCCATCAGGGCGTGTGTAGTTCTGATCTCGGCGCAAGTGCTGCGGGTAGGGCGCAATGGCAATTCCCTCGTGTTGTGCGGTTCCGTCAGGATTCTCAAGCGCACAGCCGACAATGCCAACGTTCGTCAGACACGCGATCGCGACCATTTGCTCAAGCCAGTCTGGCGTCGTAATGGTGACGTCGTTATTCAACGTGACCACGAAGGAAGCTGTCGTCGACGCAACCCCACCGTTGACAATTCGCGAGTAGTTGAACGGTCCGGGAGCACGAACAACTTGATAGCCACATTCACTCAGAAATGAGAGGGTCGCTGGCTCGACCGAATCGTTGTCAACAATCACCACCTCGAAATTTGGATACGTGGATTGCTCAAGTGAGGAGAGGCACCGCTGCAAGAGGTCGAGTCGATCACGCGTAGGAATCACGACGGCAACCTTCGGAAGCTCACCATTGCTCGCAGCGACCCAGGAGATCGATCCACTCGGACCCACGGTCACGCTGCTTCTTAACCCAAGAGCATTGAGCGACTTCTCGGTCCACGCAACGTGCTCGGCGAGCGCGGCTGGGGTTCTCGGTGGAGCGATCGCCAAGTGACCAGCAGCCCGCTGCACGGTCCCACCGGCGTTGAGAATCTGCGCAGCGAGGTTGTGAAGCGCCATGGTTGGAAGATCTGCATCAAACCTTGCCCCCGCGCTCAGTGCGTCACGCTTGACACAGACAACCGGTCCAACGGCATCCCAACTGAGCAGACCAACCGGTCCGATTTCCTTGGGTCGAAAGACGCCGAAGAGTCCTTCGTCACTCAGTTCAAGGTGATCGCCATACGTAAGGTCCGCGTTGGTGGCTTTGGCAACGTCGAGGAGCCTTGACGCTGCACCAGGGAGCAGCGAAACACCGTGAAGCACGAGAACAGCGTGGGTTTCACAGCGAGCCAGCTCTCTCTCAAGAGCGCTCCACGCTTCTCGTTCATCAGAGGCAGGGAGTTCAAGAACCAGAGGAACTGCAGCCTGCTCCGCCACCTCGATCACGCCACTTGTCGAGAAGTGATCAGGGAAGTTCTCGGCACTCGTTGGGACAATCGAAGTTGAACGAAGTCCCAGTCGTCTGAGCGAACGAAGGACTGGACCGACGACAGAGGTGACGAGACGGAAGGAACGTGATCCCGGCCGGAGTCGCTTGAGCACTGCGCTTCGACTTCGTTCGCCTCGAGCTTCGGCAGTGACCTGCCAAATTTCCGCACGAAATGCGTCCCAGCGTTCGTGGGCTGCCTGCAGCGATGCCGCATTCACCTCATGGGGAGTCGCGACCACGGTGGGCTTTGCTACTCGATTCCGGTGTAGCCAGGACTGACTCGCGGCGGATACGCCGGTTCCCAGAGTGGATGACTCAGCGACAGATTCGGGTTGTAGTACGGATCTCGAACTATGCGATCAAGCCAACGTCCGCGGAGCCGTTGGACCTCACCATAGAAGCGGACGAGTGCAGGGCCCTTCTCATCGAGGCCACGCGAGATCGACTCGTGGTGGATGAGTTCAGCTAGAGGTGTGTAGGCAATCTTCTCGCCCGCTTCAGTCAGTCGAAGACAGAAGTCAATGTCATTCCACGCGATCTCGAAGGTCTCATCGAGTCCACCAAGTCGTTCCCACGTAGTCCTGCGAACGGCCAAACATGCAGCAGTGCAGGCAGTGAACTCCGACGGCAGAAAGAGCCGGCTGAAATACCCGGGGGCATTTCGCTCCTCGAGTTTTCCAACATGATCAGCCATGCCAACGGGGCCAAGCACAACGCCGGCATGCTGAATCCGCCCATCGGGATAGAGCAACTTCGCCCCAACGGCACCATTTCCAGGCTGAAGGAGCAACGCCACCATGTGGGAGAGCCACGACCCATCAATGATCTCGGTGTCGTCATTAAGGAGGAGGAGCACTTCACCGTTGCAAGAAGGTACCGCTCGATTATGTAACGCGGAGTAGTTGAACGGGCTGTCGTCTCGCAGTACGGTCACGGCGTCGCCAAGGCGCTCGAACAATGCCATCGTCGAGGGCTTCACCGAGCCATTGTCGATAACAATGATCTCGAAATTGGGGTAGTTCGTTCGATCGAGTACTGAGGTGAGGCACGTCTCGAGCAGACGACCATCACGAGTCGGAATGAGAATGGAAACCAGTGGTGGTTCGCTCGGAAGCTGATAGTGAACCCGGCAGAATCCAGTCTGGCCAACGGCTTCAATTTCTGCAGCAATGCCACGTCGCTCAATTGCGTCAGCCACTGCGCGAGTTCCTGCCTCGAGCGCCCAAGGCTTCGCCGAGGATGCCTTCGACGTCGAATCGTCGTGGCTCCTCCAGTGGTACAAGATCGATGGAATGTGAACAATGTCGTCACGATCAAGGATCTCGGTGACCCGAAGAAAGAGGTCCCAGTCCTGAGCCCCATCAAAACTGCTTCGCAAGCCTCCAACTTCCCTCACGAGGTCGGATCGAAGGGCACTCAAGTGGCAAAGGTAGTTCTGCCCAAGGAGCAGGACTGGATCAAAGTCGGTCTTGAAGTGGGGGGTGAACGGACGTCCGACTTCGTCAATCTTGTCCTCATCGGAATAGATGAAACCAACCGAGGGCCTCGACTCAATAGCGAGCACGATTCGGGCCAACGCGTGACGAACAATGGTGTCATCGTGGTCCATCAGAACGATCCAGTCGCCCTTTGCCGCATCAATTGCCGAGTTGGTCGCCGCAGAAATCCCACCATTCTCGGAACGCTCGATGAGACGCACCCGTGGATCTCTGGCGACGTACTCCGCGACGATCGATCGAACTTCGGGATCCGTCGAACAGTCATCGGCGATGATCAATTCGAAGCGGTCGTAGATCTGATCGAGGACTGAATCGAGAGCTTCTCGAAGAAATTCGTGGTCCGAGTTGTACGTTGCCATCACCACCGAGAGCAGTGGAGTCCTCGTCAGCATCGTCAGCCGCCGGCGAAGCATGATCTCGCCAACGTGGTTGAGGTCTCCGAACTGCTCGTACCAACGTTCGTAGCCAGACTTCGGTCCTTGTACGTGGCGATGCTGTTCAGGATGACCGTGGAGAATGACGGAGAGTGCTTGTCCAAGTTCCTCTACGCCGCGACCAAACACTCGAGCAAGACGGGCGGGAAGTGGCCCACCAGGCTTCGCCACTGGCGCCGCTGGAAGCGCCTCGCCAAATGAAACCGGTGGCGGTGCCGCGACGGCAGGCATCTCACTGCGACGGAGGAGCCGCTTCAGGAATCGCTCTGCAACATTCGACGTTCGAAGTACGAGCATCGCGAGCGGGTAGAGCCGAGATCCTGCAAAAAGTTGCTGTTCTGCTGCTTCCATCTGGACGCCAGCGGAGGAGAGTTCATACACCCGAAGAACATCTTGCAGTACCGCTAATCGCTGCCGTTCACGCTCACTCGGGCCATCGTCAACTCCTGGCGATGGCTTGATCGGGTCAGACACGTAGGGAGCTTCCTCTCGTTGGACGAACCGGCGCACTTCGGTTCCTGCCGGAAGAACTTAGCCGTCAATTTCCAACTCTCCCGGGAGGCCCTTTGGTGATCTTCCGACATGTTTGCACCTCTCGACGGCAACTGGCGCAGAACAACTCGTGTACTTCGAATCACGTTCGACCAAATTTCTGAAAGGGGTAACAGTAGACTCGTCCGATGGCGAAGTCTCGAAGTATTGCGCTCTCGGCATTCGCTGGGATCATTGGACTGCTCGCCTGTTGGTCAATGATTAGCCCTCTCTTCTCGGCTCCCGATGAAGAGAGTCATGTGGTCTGGGCTGCGGCGCTCAATGCGGGGACCAGTGGCCTGACCTATACCGCCGCAAATGGCGGAACATTTCGGCTGGTTACCGTTCCTGCAGTTGCAGCGGCCGGAGTCACCGGACCACACGGCGCCTACGCCAAGTGTTTCAATTCCCAAGACGACGTGCCTGCGACTTGTGCTCCAGCACTTCCAACGTCAACTGCACTCGTTACCGCTGGGACCCACTCGGCTGAATATCCACCGATGTACTACCTCGCGGTCGGCGTTCCAATGGCTATTCAGCCGACGGAAGGCGGACTTTGGGCGATGCGCTTCGTCGCGGACTTCCTCGTTGCCATCTTCCTTGCCCTCTCGGTCTTGGCAATTCACAAGCACTCTTCGAATCGCTTTCTCTGGCTAGGCCTTCTCTTCGGTGTCACCCCTCAGGTGATCTACCTCGGCGGCGTCATCAATCCGAGCGGTCTGGAGATTGCCGCGAGCATCTGCTTCTGGGTAACTGCCGTGATCTTGACGACGGAGTGGAAGTCAGATCCCTCCCGGGGGCTTCTCTCCATCCTGGCGTTTTCGGGGGCCGTACTTGTCTTCTGCCGAAGCCTGTCTCCCATCATGGCGGCGGCGATTGGGATCGTTACGCTCGTGCAACTTCCCCTCAAGACTTGGGGCACTTTGCTCTGGCATCGTCGAACTGCCCTCACTTGCACGATGGTGTTGGCGCTTGCTTCTCTCGGTGCGGTTGCCTGGTCGCTGACCCATCGCGGCTTCAAGGTCATTCCACGCCAGGCAGAAGTTGCCGTAATTGCTCATTCGCCGTTCTCCGACATCTTGCTTGGCTCGGCAAAGCAACTGCACCACTGGATGACCGAGAGCATTGGCCAGTTCGGATGGCTCACGCTCCATCTTCCAAATCCGATCTATGTCGGCTGGATGATTGCCGTGGTTGGTTTGGTGCTGTGGGGACTGGTGGTCGGCACGTGGCGCCAACGACTTGCACTCCTCCTCGTCAGCGTGTTCGCGATCCTTGGACCAGTGCTTCTCGTTGCTTCCCAAGCTCGGACCCTCGGTTACGTCTGGCAGGGGCGCGACGGGATGCCGATTCTTGTTGGGATGCCGATTCTCGCAGCCGGCATTATTGGCACTCGGTCTGCCGCGCGCACCGCCCAGCGACGGCTCTCAAGAATCGCGTTCGTTGTTGTGCCCCTGGTCGATCTCGCAGCGTTCTTCCTTGTGGCGCGACGCTTCTCGGTTGGCACGTCAGGACCTTGGTCCTATTTCTTGCACCCGTCGTGGCAGCCAATTTTGCCCGAACTCGTGCTCCTGAGCGCAGCGACTTTCTTCACGTTGCTGCTGAGTGCGGGGCTCTGGCGAGCCGTCCGTCAGCTGCGATAGATCGGCAACTCTCCAGCAGCCTTGCGCTCCGCCAGTGTTGGGGCGGCGGCATCTTTTGGTGAGAGCAATGCTTCGCCAACCGTTGGCCACGCAATCGCAAGATCCGGATCAAATGGGTAAATCTCTAGTTCAACGCTCGCATTGAACGGCGATGACAAGAGATACGCCAGCGTTGCTTGCTCGCTGGTCACACAGAAACCGTGAGCCACACCTGCAGGCAGGAAGGCGGTCACACCGAGCTCGGCCGCGAGGGGAATGAGCTCAATGTTTCCGTAGGTCGGCGAACCAACTCGAATGTCAACAACGACATCAAGGAGCGCACCACCCACACAGGTCACCGCCTTTGCCTGACCTTCTGGAGCGAGTGAGTAGTGGAGTCCTCGAACAACATCTCGAGCCGAAAGCGAGAGATTGGCTTGTGCGGTTTGGAAGTCCACCGCTGCAGCAGAAAAGTCTGGTCCCTTGAACCACTCCCGAAAGAATCCGCGGTCATCGCCCCAGACGGGACTCTCGCACCGGTAGCAACCTGCAATAGAGAGCTCAACCAGTTCCACGTCAAATACCCTTCAACGGACGCCACCAGGCTTCGTTGTCCCGGTACCACTGGACCGTCTCTGCAAGTCCTTTCTCAAAGGAAACCATCGGCACGTAGCCAAGTTCGGATCGAATCTTTGTGCAATCAACGGAATACCGACGGTCATGACCAAGGCGATCAGCTACTCGCTCAATCATCTCGTCACCAAAGCCGCACAGGTCAAGAAGCCGCGTCGTCAGTTCTCGATTGGTGAGTTCCGTGCCACCGCCAATGTTGTAAATCTCACCCGGTCGCCCACCGCTCAGCACCAACAAAATGCCTTGGCAGTGATCGTCAACGTGGAGCCAGTCTCGAATATTCATGCCATCGCCATAGAGCGGCACCTTCTTGCCGTCGACGAGATTCGAGACAAAGAGTGGAATGACCTTCTCGGGATACTGACGAGGGCCGTAGTTGTTTGAGCAACGAGTAACCGAAACATCGAGCCCAAAGGTCGAGTGGTAGGCCAATGCGGCGAGATCCGAGCCAGCCTTGCTGGCCGAATAGGGCGAGTTGGGCTCAAGGATGTGGTCTTCACGCCAAGAACCTTCTGCAATCGACCCGTACACCTCATCGGTCGAGACGTGAACGAACTTCGTCACGCCGCCTCGCCGTGCGGATTCCAAGAGTTGTTGGGTACCAAGCACGTTGGTGACGAAGAACGGCTGAGCCCCAGCAATCGAACGATCCACATGACTCTCTGCGGCGAAGTGCACCACGGAGTGCGTCCCAACCATGAGTTCATCAACAAGTTCAGCGTCATTGATCGAACCGTGCACGAACTTGATTCGGGGGTCTTGGAGGACGCCTTCGAGGTTTTCCATCCGACCCGAGTAGGTGAGCGCATCAAGCAGGACGATCTCGCTCCAGCCGAGTTCATCAGCTCTTGCAAGCAGAAGTTCAGTGAACCGAGAACCAATGAAACCGGCAACACCGGTCAGAAGTATGCGCACAGAGGGGTCCATTCCGTAGTCGGAGAGCGAACAACGGCTCCAAGACTACACTCGCCCTCGTGAAAGGCATCGTGCTTGCAGGCGGCAGTGGAACACGGCTCTACCCCATAACAAAGGCTGTCTCGAAGCAGTTGCTTCCGGTCTTCGACAAGCCGATGATTTATTACCCCTTGTCAACACTCATGTTGGCCGGGATCCGGGACATCCTGCTCATCACGACGCCTCATGACCAAGCGCAATTCCAACGCCTTCTCGGTGACGGTTCCTCGGCCGGCCTCAATCTCTCCTATGTCATTCAGGACCAGCCAAATGGTCTCGCACAGGCGCTGATCTTGGGTGAGGAGTTCCTAGATGGCGACAAGTGCGCGCTCATCCTTGGGGACAACCTCTTCTATGGGTCTGGACTTGGGCACCAGTTGGCTCAACACCACGACATCAACGGAGCATTGATCTTTGCCTACCAAGTTTCTGATCCGACCGCCTACGGGGTTGTTGAGTTTGACGAGGCTGGCAAGGTGCTGTCGATTGAAGAGAAGCCAAAGGAACCGAAGTCAAACTTTGCGGTACCTGGGATCTACTTCTACGACGAACACGCCTCAGAAATGGCAAAGCAGCTCACGCCGAGTGCACGTGGCGAGCTCGAAATCACCTCACTCAACAATGCCTACCTCGACAAGGGTCAACTGCGGGTCGATGTCCTTCCACGCTCAACAGCTTGGCTCGACACCGGTACGCACGAGTCGTTGTTTGAAGCCGGTGGCCTGATCAGAACTCTCCAACAGCGCCAGGGCCTGTCTATTGGCAATATCGACGAAATCGGCCGCGCCCAAGGCTGGCTGTAGCTTTCCAAGTCTCAAGGCCCGGTTAATGCTCTTCGGGTTCAAGGCAGAATGGTCTCCGTGAACTTGCGATCCAACTTCCATCGCGTTCAACATTCGCTCGATCGGAGCGAATGGGTGCGGCTCGGAGC
This sequence comes from uncultured Actinomycetes bacterium, assembly GCA_903874965.1. Lineage (GTDB taxonomy): Bacteria > Actinomycetota > Acidimicrobiia > Acidimicrobiales > RAAP-2 > CAIQEU01. Next base: position 64,747 of record CAIQUD010000004.1, read on the forward strand.
GATGGCGTTGAGCATCGCAATGCTTCACCTTCTGGGATTCGCTTTGCTCTTCAGTGCGAGTAGCCACCGGGCGTCTTCAGTCTCCTTCGGGCTTGGTACGGGCCTCCTTGCCTATGGGCTCGGAATGCGCCACGCGTTTGATGCTGACCACATCGCCGCAATCGACGGGACCACAAGGAAGCTCATTGGCGAACGACAGCGACCGCTATCCGTTG
>CAIQUD010000005.1 GCA_903874965.1 uncultured Actinomycetes bacterium
CGAATCAGCACCGGAGCCAGCGAAGACACCTGTCTTGAAGAAGGCCCTCAGAGCAAAGCGCACTGCCAAGAAGCGTTGAGGCTCTGAAGGGATCGAAGCATCCCCGCCTTTGGTAGATCGAACCTTTACGACTCGGTCTCGGCGAGACAGGACCGCTGGACCACCGTGAAGCGAACTACGAAACTCGCTCAATGATGATCGCTGGAGCCATTCCACCAGCGGCACACTGCGTCACGAGTCCATAGCGACCACCGGTGCGCTCGAGTTCATCGAGGCACGTGCCAATCAGGATCGAACCAGTCGCTCCAATTGGGTGGCCAAGTGCAATGGCCCCGCCATTGGGGTTGACCTTCGCGCGGTCAAGTCCAAGGTCACGAATGGTCTTCTCGACAACGACGGCGAATGCCTCGTTGATCTCAATGACATCAATGTCGGCAACCGTGAGTCCGGCCTTGGCCAAGACCTTGGTGATTGCTGGTCCAGGGGCATTCAGCATGAGCGTCGGGCAGTCACCAATATTTGCCGTCGCAACAACGCGAGCGCGTGGCTTCCAGCCATATTGCTCAACGGCGCGGTCAGACGCATAGAGAATTGCTGCGGCGCCATCAACCACGCCTGAAGAGGTTCCTGCGTGGTGGACCGCCTGGATGTCAATTTCTGGGTACACCTGGTTGATCATCTTGCGGAACGTCAAGCCGCTCGGCTCAAGTTCGAAGTCGAGGAATCCACCGAATGCTGCTGGCAGGGAAGCCAGCTTCTCAAGCGTCGTCTCTGGACGTGGGTACTCCTCGTGGTCGAGCAGCAGCTGCCCATCCAAGGTGTAGACGGGGATGAGCGAGGGCGCAAATCGACCTTCGGCAATGGCAACCGCAGCCCGTTGCTGGGATTCGTAGCCAAGCTGGTCGAGTGCTTCGCGGGTGATGCCATCCTTTGAGGCAATGGCATCTGCCGCCACACCCTGGTGTGGTTGCGGGTGCATGGCGCGGAGCGCGTCATTGCCCATGTCGAGAAGACCAAGACCCGGAGCGTGACGATTCGATCCGTAGGTCGACATCATTTCGCAGCCACCAGAGATGATGACGTCTTCAAAACCGGAGGCAACAATCGAAGCACCGAGCGTTGCGCTCGTGATCCCCGAGCCGCAGTAGCGGTCAAGCGTCACACCAGATGCCTTGGTGGAGTATCCAGCGGTGAGGGCGGCCATTCGGGCGAGGTCGCCACCTTGAGTGCCGCTCTGGAGGGAGGTCCCGAAGATAATGTCGTCGACCGTTGAGGTGTCGAGCTCGTTGCGCTCGGCAAGTGCCTTGAGCACCGCTGCCCCAAGGTGCTGTGGGTGAAGGTCGGCGAGTGAACCCTTGCCTTGCTTGCCGATTCCACGTGGTGTTCGGCAGGCGTCGATGATCCAGGCTTCTGACATTTTGCTCCTCTGAAGGCTCGTGCTCCCGCAACGGTACTCAACGAGTGCGTGCTTGAGCCAATGCAAACCCAAGAACGACGTCACCTCATCGCGACGGAGGTCCAGCTACTCCTCAGCGAATCGTTGGAGGCTGATTGCGTCGAGGTTGGCTAATTGCATCGCGCTCGTTGCCAATCAGCGTGTAAGCGAGGCCATTTTGGAGCGCAATTGAACGGGGCATTTCAAGCGCCTCCCAAATTGCTCGAACGGTTCCTTGAATGGCTACAGGGTTCCGCTCGGCAATAGAGAGCGCAATCGCACGCGCTCGTTCACGGAGGGTCTCTGGTGTCGTGACCTCGGTCACCAACCCAATTCGCAACGCCGTTGCGGCAGAAATTCGCTCTTCAGTGCCCATGAGTGCCCAGCGAAGGACGTCTCCGAGCGGGACGCCTCGGGCAAGCATGCCAATTGGCTCAAGCGCGGAGACAATGCCGACATTGGCATGCGGGTCAAAGAACGTCGCGTCATCTGAACAGAGGATGATGTCTGCTTCGTTGAGGAAATACTGCGCCCCGCCAGCGCAAAGCCCGTGAACCGCAACAACGACCGGTTTCCAGACCTTGTGATGAAACTTTGGCGAAAGCATTGCCCCTGGATCAATGCCGTTCCAAACATTGTTCGGCAGCAGCCATCCCATATCGCCGGTGAAATCAATCCCCGTGCAGAAGGCTCGCTCGCCATTCGCCTGAAGGACCGCCACGTGAATGTCGTCGGTGTCGCGAACTTCCTGCCAAGCCCAAGAGACTTCCCTAGCTAGTTGCTCATTGAAGGCATTGAGCTGCTCAGGACGATTGAGGGTGATCGTCGCAACGTGCTCTTGAACGGTGAACGTGATCGTGGTCAGTTCCATGACGTGCATCTTGACCCAGCATGGTTGAACTGGCAATGCTCGCCGCTGATCGAGAACTCAACGTTGGTGACATTGAAGCAACTTGCCACGGATATGCAACGATAGTTGCGACCTCTCCGAGAGCGAGATCCACAATGAGCGTGCAGTCAAGAACGTCAAGGATTTGGCGGCTTCTCGCGTCGACCACCACGGTGTTTGGCAGTGTTGCCATCTGCGGGCTCACCCCTACGGTTGGCGCCGTTGCTCTGCGTTCAGTTCCAACACACGTGGTGGTTGTCCCTAGTAGTCATGAACTCGCGGTTTCTTGGGCAGCAGTCCGCCCAGAAGGAGGAAATCAAGCAGCGTACGTCGCAACCGTTTCTCCAGAGGGGAAAAAGTGCACGACAACCCGAGTGACCTGTGCAATAACCGGGCTTCGCAATGGCCAGCGTTATGACGTTCGAGTGGTGGCGGTATTTTCTAGGAGTTCATCAACGACGAGCGGAGTGGTCACTGGAACTCCTGGTGACGTTCCGAGCCCACCTACCTACGTAACGGTGAGTCCCGGGGACACTGCCGCAATCGTGGCGTGGCAACCCTCGCATAGCGATGGTGGTTTACCGATCCAGAGTTACCAAGCTGTTGCATTGCCAAGCGGTCTCACTTGCTCGACATCTGGCTCAACCTCTTGCATGATTCGTGGCCTTCATCAAGGAGAAAGCGTGACGGTCAAAGTCGTCGCAATGAACTCAATCGGGTCGAGCCCTGCCTCACTCCCAAGTCCGTCAGTCACCACGGGTTTGGCTCCCGTTCTTGGTGTCACGGCCGTCGCAGGGATCAATTCCGCCACGATTAGTTGGATACGGATACCGAGAACGAGTGTGCTCTATGTGGTGCGGAGCATGGATGGCCAATCTTCTTGTCAGGTTGTAGACCAATCAGCGTGCACCGTAAGAATTCGTCATTTGAGTTCTTCCCAGTTTTCAGTGACGGGACACGTAACAACTCCCGATGGACTCACGTTGTCAACACTTCCCTCTGTGCCAACACATTCACTGCCGATGAGAGTCGTGTTCGTTCTTGCCGGACAGTCGAACGCCACAGGTGCGGCAACTGAACCTCCACCTGGCAATGGCACGCCGATTTCGGGCGCAACAGACTCGTCATCACCAGCAGACAAACTCGCCAGTTTGAGTTGGGATTCTTTTGATTATCTGCCCGTTCCAAAGCCAGGATGGCTTCCTCTCGCAACTCCGCAGATCGCAAAATCTTCGACACTTCCCACCTTTGGTCCCGAGCGTGGACTCGCGCGCCAAGCCTATGCAGACAGTGGCGCTCTCCTCTCAATTCTCAAAGTGACTTACGGCGGAACGTCGCTCGCAGGAGCCTGGAACCCATTGTCCCCTAAGTCACTGTTCCATGAATTGGTTCGCTTCACGAATCAGCAATTGATTGCTGACCGGGAGGCAGGGACCATTGACCTCGTTCGGGGATTCATATGGTTTCAGGGTGAATCCGATGCGACCTCCGCAACGACCTCGGTCGCGTATCACGACAACTTGAAGGAATTTCTTGATGCACTGCAGAAGGCAGTGCCGTTTGGCGACGATGCCTCCACAGTTCTCATCAAGGAATCATCGGATGTGTTCCTAGCGGCGCAAGAAAACGCAGGTCTGTGTCCGGATGATCATTGCGCTGCGGAGCGGGAATGGGATGCAACAGTTCGTTCGGCTGACGACCTCGTGGCAGCTGAGCGCGACCACGTATCGACACTTGACTCAAAGGGCCTCGAACGTCTGCCAGGAGGGGCCCACCTGACGCTTGAAAGCCAACTTTTCATTGGGCGCGAACTTGCTGAAGTGCTTCGAAGCTCCATATGACGTTCTTAGGCAAGCAGGTCGAAACTCAGCCCCGAAGAGTTATTTTGGCCTCTCACCGCAGATCGACGCTCGTTCCATGATCCGGTGCTCTGGCCAGTAGTCAGACAGCGCGAGGTGCTGGCACGCCCGGTTGTCCCAGAAGGCAATCGAATCTTGCTCCCAGCGGAACCGACACTGGTATTCAGGAACTTCAGCTTGCGAGGCCAAGAGGTCAATCAGCGCATTGCCTTCATCGACACCCATGCCGACGATGCTGTCGGTGAAGTAGCGATTGACATAGAGGAGTTTGCGCCCAGTCTCACCATGGGTCCTGACGACCGGGTGCTCAACCGGAGGGAATTTGAGTCGCATTTCGGCCTTTGCCGACTCATCAACGGCGTGGCCAAAGGCCTTGGTGTAGTCGTGAACGGCGACGAGTCCATCGATTTGCTCTTTCAACTCGTCGTTCAGACCGTCATACGCGGCATACATGTCGGAGAAGGAGGTGTCGCCACCGACTGGAGGAATGAGGATTCCATGGAGCACTGCGGCCGCCGAAGGAACTTCACGCCAGGAAACGTCGGAGTGCCATCCATTCTCGAAGCCGCCAACTTGAGCCTCCTTCTCGAATCGAACGAGCTCCGGCTGACCGGTATTTGAGGGGATGAAGGGGTGAACTTCAAGAACCCCGAAGCGACGCGCAAAGGCAACGTGCTGTTCCGGCGTCACGGGTTGGTTCCGAAAGAAGAGCACTTTGAAGTCAAGGAGCGCTCGTCGAAGCTCGGCCACGTGATCGTCAGCAAGAGGCTTCGTCAGATCAAGGCCCGAAACGACGCCGCCAATGGTCGAGCCAACTTGGGAAACCGTGAAGCCTTCGTAGCTACACCCTTGGAGTCGGATCCGCTCTTGGGCCAAGTGTGTGACCGGGCCGACCCACGTGTTGAATGGCGGGATCTTGACTCTTGCCGGTGCAATGAGTGAAGCCGGGTCAACCGGCTGAATGGTTTGCGTCATCGTGACCCCCAACGTGTCTGCCCCCCCGGGCAACTACGCACGATCCTAGGACCGAGTGTCAGTCCGCACAGCAGACTGACGATGAGTCATTTTGGCGCGAACTGCCCAAGAACCTGAGAGTCTCAGAAGTGTCAAGAATTCCCAAAATCTATGGGCTTTCGGCCACTCATTGACCCCTCAAGGGTCACCGAATGTGGTGTTTGGCTTGATTTGCCACTAAAGTTACTGGCACGTCACAACGACAGTGAATGCTGCACCCAACAGCGTTGGGGGCTCAGTACCGAAGAGGCAACCAGCACTCTCAGGGTCAGCGGGAACTCTCCCGAGCATTCCACTGCAGATAACGACCAGCGGTAGGCGACCCTGCCTATCCAAAATTGGAGGTGTCAACACACTCAACGATCTCGGGACTCACCGTCTTCATCATCGTTCGGGCTTCACGCCCAGGTTGTTCGAACCCTTCCCGGTCGGCAGCTGCGATTTGCCTGAGTCAGACGGATGCCCGCATTCCATGCCCAACTCAAAGGCCCCTCGGGGCTCTTCTCTCGAAGAAGGAGCGGCGCAAAATGCGCAAGCACCCAGTAATACGAAACGTTGTACTGCCGGCGGCAATCGCCAGCATCTTCCTCCCGTTCTCTGCAGGCGCAGGAGCGGCAACACCAGTAAAGCCAGCAGCACACGCAACAAGTCACACAGCACATGCAGCGAGCAATTTTCGGCTCATTGAGCCGATGATGTCTCCTGCAACTGTTCGGGTTCCTTTGGCAGTCACCATGCTGACCAAGCGCGACTTTGAGCAGTGGAGCCGTGTGAACATCTGCGAGGAAAGCGGAGACTGGCACGTCATTGGTGCCAAGTTCTCTGGCGGCCTCGGCATTTCCAACGCGAATTGGGTCGCCTATGGCGGCAGGCAATACGCTTGGAACGCCGCCTACGCGACCCCTGCGGAGCAAATCGTGGTGGCAAAGCGAATTCAGCAGACTCCACCCGACCAGTTTGGTTGCGCCGCCTGGTAATTGCGGCTGAACGACAATCGCCCTCGTTCCGACTCTTGGTCAGGACGAGGGCGTTGTCGCGTTCCGGTGGAGATTGACCGCTTCAGCGAAGCTCGATGCTCGATCTCGATAGTCCAAGAATTGACCGAAACTCGGCGCCGCTGGTGAGAGCAACAACACACCGTTTGGTGCAGCCCAAGAAAGTCCGCGGTCAACGGCTTCTGGAAGGGAATCAACAACTTCAACCCGAAGAAGGTCGCTTGGGGTGAGCTCCCCTGCAATGCGAGGACCGTTTTCCGGCAGGCAAAGGACCAAAGTTGGCACGGTTCTCGCCTCCAGCACTTCTGCAAGGGGTTCGTAGGAGACGCCTCGATCACGCCCACCAAGAATGAGGGCCACTCGGTCTTTCGAAAGTCCCGCCAGTCCCGCAATGGTTGGGAGAGGGTTCGTTGCGAGCGAATCATCAATCACTCGAATCCCACCGAGAGGGGCTAGGTCGGTGAAGCGGCTCTCGAGGTGCTGGTAACCAACGGCTGCATCGAGGAGGGCTTCGGGAGCGGTTGGCCCAATCAGTCGTTCGAGCAGCTCCCGTGCCACCGCGACATTGCGATGGTGGTGGTCACCAGAGAGCCCAGCGACCGACGACAGCGCACGGTCGAGTTCTGAGGGTGCGACAAAGACAGGACCCGGCCCGAGAAGCGCACGTTGCGCACGCAGCACCGGCTCGTCAGCAACGACTGCCACCGCAGCACCTGGCTTGCTCGTCAGTGAGAGCTTGTCGGCGACGTAGCGATCAACACTCCCATGCCAATCAAGGTGATCCTCGCCGAGCGACGTCACCCCAACCAGTGGCGGAACCATCGTCAAGGCCTCAGCTTGGAATGAGGAAATCTCGAGAACCGTCAGTTCTCCCGCTTGAGCGAGTTCCGGGTCATACGGCGGATAGCCAATGTTTCCGCCGAGCACCACGCTCTTCCCGAGTCCTCGAAGCAGGTGGGCGAGGAACGACGTCGTGGTCGACTTACCCTTTGTCCCCGTCACCATCACGACGTACTTCGGGTCCACTTCGCCAAGCCAGAGATCGAGTGCCGAGCGCAACTCAACTCCAGTTGCCTTGAGAGAAAGGACGTCCTCTCGATAGCTCGAGATCCCCGGCGTCTTCAAGACGACCTCACAGGCATGGAGCGTCTCCAGGCCACCATTGGCGGTTGGAAGAACCGAGCCGTCAAGCTCTTTCGGAGCATCATCGACAACGACGGCGGAAATCCCCAAGAGCTGCAGGCGGCGAAGGGTTGCGCTTCCTTCAACACCGAGACCGAAGACGCCAACCTTTCGGCCTTGAAGGTCGGAGAAGGTTCGGACTCCGCTACTGGCCACGGGATCTCCGTGGGAGTGGCTCAAGAAGTGCCGCGCACTCGGCTGCGCTCATTGGATCCTCTCCGACGAGCTTGGCAAGAACGCCATTAGTCAATCGATCTTCTCGACGTGCCGCAAGCGTGGCTGCGGCCCGACACTCAAGAGGATCTCCGACGCACTCAAACGGCTTTGCCCACGCCGAGCGCCCAATGAGGGTCTCAAAGATCGGAAGCAGAGACTCTTGCTCCAAGGGTTCTCGTCCATGGAAGATCGTCGAGAGTTCCTCGCGAGACAAATACGGCGACAGCACCAGATCAATGAAGCAACACTTGTCGCAGACCCCGCACCACTCAAGAAGCCGTCCTTCAGGGTCCTGACGAAATGCCTTATTGCAGCTGCGGAAACTCGAGTGATAGTTCGTCGCCTTGGCAAACTCTCTTCCAACCCACAGTTCCGAGCGGGTTCGAAGGAACGAGGAGAAATTCAGACCACCGCCAAAGTTTTGTCGGAGAATCTGTGCGAACGCCGTTTCAAAGTCCTCTGACTTTGACCATTGGTGATTGATGGCCATCCCGGCGTCATCGATCAAATTCGGATCACTGGCGGAATGTTCATTCGACATGAGCACCGCGTCGTGACCATGCGCCAGCGCTGCGACGACGGCAAGAGCAGAGAGCACCCCAGTGATGGGGACGTGTCCATTGAGGAAGCCGAGTTCAGTTGACCGGTAGAGAAGGGGATCAATCTGACGAGTCGCTCGGATGATCTCGAGCCCCGAGCACACAGCCGGCGCCTCAATCGCGGCAAACAGATCGCCAGGCCGACTGCAGATGAACAGCCTCCCAGTGGCGCCCAAGCGCTTGACCGCTTCGACCGTGACAATCGAATCAATACCTCCGCCGAATGGAATGAGGGGACCATTCGGGAGATCCGGCAGTTGCACCTCGGGACGTTCGGTAATTCGAGGGCCAACAACTTCGAGATTGCCCAAATTGAGGCCATTTCGATAGGCAAATTCGCCCAGCCCATAAAGGTAGAAGGCCCGAAGGAACTCAGCTTCATCATTCGTCAGCGCAATGGAACCGGTGTCGAGTAGTAGTGGAGCAGAGGTCTTGTAGGAAGAGACGCCTCCAAGCAGAAAGAGCCAACGAATTGCCGATTCAATCGCTGGATGGTCCAGTCGAGCTCCTTCGCCAACGGTCCAGGTCTCATGAAACGTCTGCCCGCCAACGGCGTAGGTCCCGGTGATCACACCTGTTTCGAGAGTTGTCGCAACTTCAACGAAGTGAAACCGGTCCTCGCTCATGCGGCAGCTCCAAGGACGGCAAGGAAACCGAATCGTCCAGTTGGTTGACCATCGCGAGCGCTGTAGTACTCCCCATTGGCCCGCCCCGTTGCTTGGCGGCTCAATCTGAGATTCTTTGGTCCCACTCCTGCCTCGATGAGTTGGTCACCAACTACCCCAGCAAGATCAACGTGGGGCCGAAGTCCTTCTCGATTTACCCTTCTCGAATTCCCATCAAGTCGAAGCGCTTCCACCACCTCTTCACCAACTTCGAACTGGTGAACGCCAATTGACGGGCCAATAATTGCCGTGAGGTCTTCGGGCGATGTGCCGAGCGAGCGAAGTGCCGCAATTGCCGACGGGATGATCCCAGACGCAGTGCCCCGCCAACCAGCGTGCACCACGCCAAGTCGTCCTGCGTTTTGGTCGATCAGCAACACGGGCACGCAGTCAGCGACCAGCACACAGAGGACGAGACCAGGTGTCTCGGTCACGAGACCGTCGGTTTCAGGTAACGCGTCGTCAAGTGTTCTCGCACCTCGTCCACGATCTGCGAGACCAACAACGGCAACCGTCGAGCCATGGGTTTGATTGCCGAACACGAGGTCGTCGATGGTCCCACCAAGCTCGGCAGCAGCCCTCGACCGATTCTCAAGGACGGCGTCATGGTCGTCGCCGACGTGGAGCCCCAAGTTCAAACTGTCAAAGGGTGCTCGAGACACACCACCACGACGATCCGTGAGGTGGAAGCGAGCGGTATGCACGGCAAAACCCTACGCCGTGCCTCTGGACGATGAACGCGTGACCAGCGGACTTGTAATGAGAATCATTCTCATTTAGGCTCATTTCGGTGAGGTTGTCCGCCACCGCATTGCAGCGTCTTGTTGCCCTTGGTGGCATCGCACTCTCTGGACTTTCCTTGTCGGCCTGCTCGTCGGTTCACCCACCAACGTCTGGGCCAAAGGTCGTCGTGGCGGCCGAGCGTCAATGGGGTTCGATTGTCGCCGAAGTTGCAGGTCCGCTCGTGGTGGTGCAGAACGTGATCGAGAACCCATCAACAGATCCGCACTCCTATGAGCCCACGAGCGCCGACGCGAATGCAGTGGCGGTCGCAAATTTGGTCGTCGCCAATGGGCTTGGCTATGACCCTTGGGCCATGCAATTGCACAGTGCGGCTGGTTCTGATGCTCCGCTCTTTGATATTGGTAGCTTTCTTCGACTTCCTGACGGTTCCAACCCTCACCGCTGGTATTCCCCGAGCGATATCCGCCGGGTTGTCCATGGTCTTGTTGACGTTCTAGGAAGCGGACGCTCTCGAGCGTTTCGCTCAGCGCTCGAACGCGGAGGCGACCGTTTTCTTCACGTGAGTCTGCGGACCTATGACCGGAGGATCGCTCAAATTCAGCGAGAATTCGCCGGCACGCCCGTCGCCGCATCGGAATCCATCGTGATACCGATGACCTCGGCTCTCCACCTTCACCTCATTACTCCGCCGGGACTGCTGCGCTCGGTAAGTGAAGGTGGGGAACCAACCGCAGCCGAGGTGACGACCAGTGCTGCACAACTCACGCACCACCAAGCTGCCGTCTATCTCTACAACCCGCAGAACACGACGCCACTCGTGAAGACACAACTCAACCTTGCACGTGCCGCACACCTCCCAATCGTGCAGTGGACAGAGACGCCGCCCCTCAATCAGTCATTTGCATCTTGGCAAACGAACCAACTCACGAACCTCCTCTTGGCACTGAAGGGAACCTTGCCGTGAACCCCCAAGAACCTGCCGTTATTTGGACCGACGCCTCCGTCACGCTCGGTCGACGAACGCTGTTCCGCCACGTCGATCTCAACATTCCAACTGGTTCCTTCGTTGCCATCCTCGGACCGAATGGCGTCGGCAAATCAACGCTCATCAAAACGGTTCTCGGTCTCCAACACCTCTCTGAAGGAAGCGTGTCGGTCTCTGGTGGTAGTCCAGAAGAGGCTCGACCACTCATTGGCTACATTCCACAACGCCACCACTTCGAGTCGAGTGTGTCGATTAGCGGGCGTGACCTCGTCCGACTTGGGCTTGATGGCGACCGTTGGGGAATGCCACTCCCTTTTGCCAACAAATTCTCCGCAACGGCACGGGCAAAGAGTGCCCAAGTTGACGGAGTCCTTGAGCAGGTGGGTGCGACGTCGTATGCCGATCGCTCAGTCGGGGCTTGTTCTGGTGGTGAGCAGCAGCGCCTACTCATTGCCCAGGCGCTCGTGCGGCAGCCGAAGTTGCTGGTGCTCGACGAACCGCTTGACTCGCTCGACCTGCCAAACCAAGTTGCAGTTGCTGAAC
>CAIQUD010000006.1 GCA_903874965.1 uncultured Actinomycetes bacterium
CAACCGAGGGGGCTTCTGGATTAGTAGCAGAGGCAAGCCAGTCCAACGCCGCAACTGAAGGAAGGTCAGTGATGGGGCTGTCTTCAGATGGGGCCTTGGCGAGAACAACCTCGTAGAACCCCTTCTTCAAGCGCCTCGTCGAAACGACGTCGTAGCCAGCCTTTGCATTCTCGACAGAGACGCCAAGAGCCTTCTGCGCGGCGCGGTCCTTCTTCTTGCTCTTCTTCTTGGACTTCGAAACTTTCTTTGGTTGGGCATCGCTCGGAGTCGCAGAGACGACCTCGAACTTCTTGTTGCCGTCGATCGACAGAATGAGAGGCTCGTTTGAAGCCATGGACTCAGTCACGTGGTGCCTGCCAATGAGCAATTCGGAGCGCGGACAATGAACCAGCCACCACTCGCACTCGGCGAGCGCTGCGGGATTCACCTAGTTCTTGCCTCAACGAATGCACTCCTCGATCAACGGTGGAACCTTCCATGGATCGTACAGGGGTCACGCTAGTGAAGAGCCGGCTCGAATGCAGGGCGGAATTGTTCGTTGCTTTCGCAAAATTGCCAATCTCCACCTATGGTCTGGACACCAACGTGAAGGAGCAATGCTATGACAACGACCGTGCTGATTACCGGGGCAGGATCTGGATTTGGTCGAGGTGCGGCCCTCGCACTTGCCGCTCGAGGCCACCACGTCATCGCCACCACCGAAACCGACGCGCAAGCCGAAGAATTGGCAGCAGCAGCCCCACAGCTCACGGTTGAGCGCATGGACATCACGACTGGAGATGTCGCGAAGGCTGCATCGTTTGAGGTCGATGTGTTGATCAACAACGCCGGTGCGGGCCAGACCGGTCCGCTTGCTGATGTTCCGCTTGACCGAGTTCGTCGCCTCTTCGACGTCAATGTCTTCGGGACCCTTGCCGTGACCCAAGCCGTTCTTCCTGGAATGTTGAAGCGGGGACACGGTCGCGTGATCATTGTTTCGTCCATCGCTGGAGTCGTCGCTGGACCAGCGTTCGGCCCGTATTCCATGACCAAACATGCTCTTGAAGCCATGGGGAAGACCCTTCGTTCCGAGCTTGCTGGACAGGGCGTTGATGTGACGCTCCTCAACCCTGGTCCCTATCTCACTGGCTTCAATGACCGGATGGCCGACTCCATGTGGGAATGGTTTGGCGACGACAGCTTGTCCGCACCGTCAACCCCGCTCTTCCAAATGATGCGTCAATTCGTCACCGAAGGTCAGATGGACCCACAAGAGGTGGTTGATCGGATGGTCGAACTGGTTGAAGCGGAAACCACCGACGAGAACAACTTCGTTCCGCCGAACATTCTTGGTGGACTCCCGGCAAGCGCTGACGAACTCGGCTGACAAGACGGTGCGCTTGGGTGCCGCTCAATAAGCGAGACCTAAGCGCTCGAATTGTTCAACCGGGGCTTCAACAGAACGAAGTGCCTCGGTGAGAAGTTCAATCGACTCGGCGTCTCCCGCCTCGCCAACAAGGTTCTCTTGTTCGTCAGGGTCTCTCGAGAGGTCGTAGCGGTGATGCTGATGAACAATCGCGCCACCTGAAGCGAAGAAGGGGATTCGATCCCCCGCCACAAATGGTTGGCGGAGCACAGGGATGTCTGATCCAGGCATCGTTGCGAGCGTGGCTCGGCTATCTGGAGGCGGCAGCAATGGTCGATGAATGCCGTGGACCGGCATTGTTGACCAGCGGTTTGACCACATGGCGAGCGGAAACCCATCACCAATCGGCGCTCGGGCGTATTTCATTCGACCATTGGTGACTTGCACCCAATTCCCGAAGACACCGCCGATGGCCCACTCCCGAACCGACGTTGCGGTCCCTTCGAGCAGCGGCACGAGCGAGACACCATGGGTTCGGTGTGAAGCCGTCACCCCGAAACAGTCGACGAACGTTGCATGGAGATCCACATTGGTAGTGAGTGCAGCAATCGTCGATCCGCCTTCTCGGCCCGGCCAAGCAATCATGAGCGGCATGTGGCCAATTGGTTCGAACTGCGGCACGGCAGGCTTCCCCCAGATGTCTGCGCCATTGCGCACTTCTCCGAGATAGTGACCATGATCGGTGCAGACAATGAGCGCCGTTGTCGACCAGAGATCACGTTCATTGAAGACGGCAAGAATTTCTCCAAACCAGTGGTCAATCATTGAGAGCTTTGATCCGTAGTTCGCTCGCAAGTGCTCACCCTCAGCTTGGGTGAGCGTTCCATCTCGAAGGGCGCCAACTGCATAGGGGGGCCAAATGATCCGGTCGCCTTCCCAAGGTTCCTCTTGATAGCGACCTTCCCAAGGCGCAGGCGTGTCGAACGGCTCATGTGGGTCAAATTCATCAATGAAACAGAACCACCGGGAAGCTGAGGGCGCTTCTTCTCGAAGCCAACGCGCGGCGGTCTTCATGGTCTTTGGACCCGGGTAGTCCTCTTCGGAACGAAACCACGTTCGAGAACGGTCATAGCCACGATCCAACTTCGGCGCCTTGTCACCTAGGAGACGCTCGAGGTACCAATTTCCCTTGCGAGCAGGGAGACTCGGACTCCCAATTGATGAGGGATCTTCGGCCGTTCGCCACGCGTCACCTTCGTGACCCCGGAGGTAATCCCAACCAGTGAAATCGGTATGGAAGTTCTCTCCCCCCGTTTCAAAGAGGTGAGGATGATCGGTCACGAGTTTCGTCGTGATGCCAGCTCTCGCCAACGCCCGAGTTACTGGTTCTTCCCAAACTTCAATAGAGCCCCAGGGCTTCCAGAGGAAATCCAGCGCACCACACAACAAGTCATGTCGCGCCGGCATGCACGGCAAGGCTCCAGTGACATGGCCGGTGAATCGTGTGGCATGGGTGGAGGCGAACCAATCGAGGTTCGGCGTTTCAAACTCGGTCCCGCCATAGGCGCCGAGGTGGTGGCGATTGAGTGAGTCAAGGAGCACCACCACGACGTTCTTTGGCTCCATGACCCCACCCCCAAGAAGCGACGCTACAACGGCTCTTGCGCCGAGTTGTTGCTTCCATGTTCCGAGTGCAGTTGGGCTCCAGCCTCAAGGGCCGCAACAATCGAGTCATCCCAACGTCGGTGTTCAGTGGAGCGTCCAGCCGCGTGAAGTGCCTCACGTTCCTTCTTCAAGATCGCAGCAGTTTCTCCGAGATGAGCAGGCAGTGCTGCTGCGACGAGGTCTCGGACATGCTGCGCGAGCGCTGGGGCCGAACCACTCGTCGACACCGCGACGACGACGTCCCCTTGTCGGTGAAGTGCGGCGAAGTAGGTGTCGCCTCTTGAGAGATCGTCCACCACGTTGATGAAGGTCGCTCGCTCTCGAGCTTCTGCTTCAATCAGGTCATTGACGGCTCCATTGGCCGTTGCCGCAACAACAAAGATGAAACCTTCAAGGTCCCCCGGTTGGAAAGGACGAAGCAGCACCTCGGCCACACCGTCGGGGACCGGTCCGAGTAGTTCGGTCGTGATGATCGTGACGAGCGCTCCTTCGCTAACAAGTTGCGCCGCCTTTCTGAGTCCGACCGTTCCACCGCCAACGACGAGCACGCGTCGATCAGTGAGATCGACAATGAGCGGAAGCATCAGCGGTTGAGCGCAGCGACATCGAGAACCGCCGCGGTGCCAAGGGCGGCAACCGCCCCAATTACGAGCACGGCGGGGGCTTCGATCTCCAAAGCACCAAGTTCTTGAAGGTCTCCGACGGTCACCGTCATGGAAGCAGTCCATGCATTGGAAATCGCTGCAACGGGCGTCGTCGTCGCAAGTCCACCCGCGAGAAGTTGCTCTGCGAGCTCTGCTCGTCGGGCGACACCCATGAGAATGACCAGCGTGATCCCTGAGGCCGCGAGTCGAGCGAAATCAAGATGATCGTCGTTGGTTCCGGTTCCTGTGACAATGAGCACCCCACGAGCAAGCCGTCGGTGCGTCACGGGAATCCCCGCAGCCGCTGGAGCGGCGAGTGACGAACTGACTCCTGGCACTACTTCCCAGGCAAGACCTGCCGCCTCGAGGGCAAGTGCTTCTTCGTAGCCACGTCCAAACACGAAGGGATCGCCACCCTTCAAGCGAACGACCTTGGCGCCACGACGTCCAAGGGTGACGAGAAGCTCATTGATTAACTCTTGCGAGTTCGAGCTTCCAGGCTTCTTACCGACGTCAATGACTTCGGCTTCTGGACTGATGAGCGCCAGCACCGATTGATCAATCAACCGGTCAACGACCACCACCTCTGCTTCAGCCAAGAGACGCGCAGCTTTCAGCGTCAAGAGGTCGGCCGTTCCAGGCCCCGCACCAATGAGTGCGACGGTCACAGGAGACCAGCTCGATGGAGGTAGTCGCCGAATGCTTCGCCCGCTTCTCCCTCACTCGTCCACTTCTCCAAGAGCGGCTGAAGAAGTTCCGGCACGTCGTCGATCTTCACCTTCTCTTTGAACAGTGTTGCCAGACGATCACCGCGAGGTCCTCCGCCGAGGAAGAGGTCATAGCCAGTCTTCGTGCGACCAACAAGCCCAACTTCAGCAACCGCTGGTCGCGCGCAACCATTCGGACAACCCGTCATCCGAAGCTGCAAGGAGCGACCCGACACACCGGAGGTCTGCAGCGTCTTCTCCAAGAGATCCACGGTCTCGGGAAGTCGACGTTCTGCCTCTGCGAGTGCCTGCCCGCACGTCGGCAGGGCAACACACGCAAGCGCTTGACGCTCAACCGGTCCAAGTTGGTCAACCGCAGTGATTCCCAACTCAAGAAGGAGCGAGTCGACGAAATGACGTTGGTCAACCGGGACTCCCGCAACGACGAGATCTTGTTGCGCGGTGATGGCGAAGTGCACCTTGAGTTCTTGTGCGAGGCGACGGAAGGCGGTTCGCAACTGCGGACCACCGTCGAAGTCACGAATCCGTCCAGCACCGATGCGAACACCAAGTTGCAAGGTTCCATCGCCAAGGGTTGACCAACCAAGGTGGTCTGCAGCTGCCGTTGGCACCCAACCAGTGAGTGGGGGCCGGAGTGGGGAACCATACCGAGTCTCGACTTCAACGCGGAACGCGTCGTAACCGCTGTCGGCAACGAGGTACTTGAGCCTGGCGCGTCGACGATCATTTCGAAGACCGAGATCGTGATAGGTCGAGAGCACGGCGGCGATGACACCATCGACTTCGTCATCGGTGGCAAACGTCAGCGGGTCGGCGAGACGGGCAAAGGTGTCCTCGTTGGCATAGTTCCGACCGAGACCGCCGCCGACGACGACGGAAAAGCCTTCGCCAAGTTCTGGGTGGACGGCCGGGATGAGGCCAAGATCTTGCGCGAAGACGTCGACGCAATTGTCATTCGGGTGCGCAATGGCAATCTTGAACTTTCGAGGCAGGTAATTGTCACCGAAATATGGCTGCTCTTCGACCACTGGTGCAGCAACCGCTGGTTCACCATTGACGAAGAGTTCCCAATAGGCCTGGGTCTTCGGACGAAAGGCAACCGCCAGATGATCGACCATGCGGGCAAGGCGGCCTTCGGGATCGTGCAGCGTCAAGTCTGGACAAGCAACGACATTTCGCACCACGTCGCCGCAGGCGGCAAACGAGGTCATGAGATTTCGGTCAAGTGCCTGAACGAGAGGACGAAGTCCGCGCTTGCCGATCCCATGGAATTGGACAGCTTGCCTCGTTGTCAGCCGGATGCTTCCGTCGGCGACCTCGTCGGCAATCGTGTCAAGCGCAAGCCACTGTGCTGCAGTGAGGCGTCCACCGGGAATGGCCACCCTGAGCATGAAGATGAACTCCAATGCTTCCTTGGCCAGCGAACGCTCACGTCGGACATCTCGATCATCTTGGGAGTAGACCCCATGGAATTTGAGCAATTGCTCGGCATCATGACTGACATTTGCGGTTGAACTTGAGAGTTCCTCCGCCAAGGTGCCGCGAAGTTGCGCACTCTCGCGCTTGATGGCCTCGACGGGTGTCTCATCAACTTCGGGTTCCACTCAATACTCCTGCGATCGTGGAAGTCCATTCTCGCAAAATATGACCGGATTTGTCAAGAATTGGATTCTTCCAACAAATCTGGGAGTTCTGAATGGCGCTAGGCGACGATTCCCGCGTCTTTCAAGGCTGCTACTTCTTGAGTGTTCAAGCCGAGTTCTTCTTGCAGCAGTGTCGACGTGTGTTCGCCAAGCCATGGCACGCGCGATTCGGGTCCTTCTGGAACGCCAGCCAATTTGATCGGATTTCCCGGAGTGAGCACTGGCTCATCAATGCCGTCAGTCCGGTCCATGGCAACGAGCATGTGTCGCTCTGCCAAGTGTGGATCCGCCATCACTTCATCGGCTGAGAAGCATGGACCGGCAATGAGGCCAGCACCGGTCAAGGCTTCACAACACTCGAGCTTCGTCTTCGACGCCGCCCATGCTTCAACAACTGGGCGAATTTCTGACTCAAGCAACCCTGTCCACGATGCTCGAGTCGCAAATCGCTCGTCGGTGATCCACTCAGGTCGGCCAAGAAGTTCACAGAGTCCCGCCCACTGGTGTTCTCTGATCACCTGAAGGATGAAGTAACCATCACTTGCGAGGAACCCGTCCATGATG
Organism: uncultured Actinomycetes bacterium; assembly: GCA_903874965.1. GTDB lineage: Bacteria > Actinomycetota > Acidimicrobiia > Acidimicrobiales > RAAP-2 > CAIQEU01. The sequence continues at coordinate 6,590 of CAIQUD010000006.1, forward strand.
CCGACTGCACCGAGGCCGCCTCGAACTCCCAAACTGGCGAAGTTGACAACAATGTCGGTCATGGCAACGAGCACATCAAACATCGCCACATCAACACGTTGCGGTTTGCCCGTTGCATCTCTCAACCGAAGGGCACAGAGAATGCCAATGGTTGAGTAGAGCGCGGTCGAGATATCGCCGAGTGCTCCCATTGGAGAAACGGTTGGCGGTTTTCCCGGCTCACGCTTCAACTCATAGATGCCACTCATGGCCTCGACGACGGCTGCGAGTGCAGGCCATTCGCCATAGGGCGAAGGTTCCCCACCGGAGAGTGCATGGCCAAAACCCGAAAGCGAGCAATAGACAAGGCTCGGATGAGCAACCACGAGATCGTCGTAGCCAAGACCCAAGCGCTCAATCGCACCTGCCCGAAAGTTCTCACACACAACGTCAAACTTCGGTGCGAGATCGAGGACGAGTTGTCGGCCCTCTTTCGCCTTCAAGTTCACGGCAATTGACCGCTTCGAAAGATTGTTCCGAAGAAAGGTGGCGCCAACGGATCTACCTTCAGGGTCGGTCATTGCTGGCAATGAACTCCGACCGAGATCACCGGTTCCCGGCGACTCAATCTTGACGACGTCTGCTCCGAGACGAGCGAGCAACTGCGTCGCATACGGCAGGGCCTGCATCTGTTCAAGCGCTAAGACTCGAACTCCCTCGAGCGGCTTCGGGCCAGGTTCGCCAGCGACGTCGCCGACCCTGAAGTAACTCACTTCGGAAACGAGAGTCCATACAGGTCAATGGCATTGCCACGAATGACCTTGTTCACCTGCGACTGCGTCAAGCCTTGCACCATGTCGAGAGCGATTGCCTTGGTGTCAGGCCAGGTGGAGTCGGTGTGTGGATAGTCCGTCTCAAACGTGACTCGGTCTTCACCAATGACGTCCAACGAGGCGAGACCATGGAAGTCCTTGAAGAAACAACCCCATACCTGTCGAGCGAAGTACGTCGACGGTGGCTCTGGGATGAGGTCCTTGACGCCACCCCATGCTCGGTGGTCAACCCAAACGGCATCTGCCCGCTCCAAGATGTACGGCAGCCAACCAATTTGGCCCTCTGAATAGGCAAGTCGAAGCTCGGGGAATCGAACGAGGACGCCAGAGAACAAGAAGTCCGCCAGCGAGCTCATGGCATTGCCGAACGAGAGCGTCGCCGCAACTGCCGTTGGGGCATCGGCAGAAGTCGCCGGCATCTTCGAGGACGAACCAATGTGCATATTGACGACGGTGCCGGTCTCTTGGCACGCAGCAAAGAAGGGATCCCAGTACCCGGAGTGAATCGACGGCAGACCGAGGTGCACAGGGATTTCCGAGAAGCAGACCGCCCGAACACCACGAGCGGCATTGCGACGGACTTCATCAGCAGCCAATTGGGCATCCCAAAGAGGAACAATGATCAGCGGAATGAGCCGACCCTGTGAGTCGCCGCACCACTCTTCGACCATCCAGTCGTTGTAGGCAATGACGCAGGCCAACGCGAGCTCGCGGTCTTTGGCCTCGGTGAAGGTCTGGCCACAGAACCGGGGGAAGGTTGGGAAGCACAGCGATGCCTCCACCCAGTTGACATCCATGTCCTCGAGACGTGCCTTCGGGTCATAGCAGCCAGGTCGCATCTCGTCATAGGTGATGGGCGACATGGACATGTCGTCACGGTCAAAGCCAACTGCTGCGACATGGCGCTTGTTGATGTAGACGAGGTCTTCGTAGATCCAGCAGTCGGCCTTCGGTCCGTTGTCGTCGAAGGTCTGCTCATAGACCCCGCCACCAATGTGCTTCATGGAGCCAATGCCGCGACGCTCAGATCGTGGCCCGCGGTCACGGAACTTCTCTGGAAGCCATGTCGCCCAGAGGTGTGGCGGTTCAACGACATGATCATCCACCGAGATGATCTTCGGGATTTCCAACTTTGTTCCAACTTCGGTCATCTGCACACCCTCCGTCTTCCTTCCGAGCACCCTACCGCTGGAGCCATGCACCGAGCCAAGTCGATGGCGAAAGGCTTTGGGAGATTCTTCGGTTCAATCTACGAACGCAGTGAGCGAACGGCTCTTCTGACCGAAAGACCAAGCGCCGTGGCAACGAGCAGGGGGAAGGTGATCCAGGCAACAACGTTGAGTCCCGCAACGATGCTCAACAGCGAAATGATGCCGAGGGTAAGGAGCGTTGCCACAAAGAGCTCTGGCGTATCGCCAACGAGAAAGTCCCACCAGAACATGGCGAAACCTTTGAGGAGTCGGACGACAAGGTTGGGGCGTGACGTCGTCATGAGTGCGCCTCGGCCTTCGTTGGCGACGTTGCACGAATCACCGAAATGAGCGCCCAAACAAGCAGTGTGTAGAAACCAACCAGCACCAGCAGCATGACGTCACTTGCCCCACCTGGCCACTTCACCTTCAAACCTTCACCTGCCCAAAACGTTCCATAGGCGGTGAGCAAAATACCGACCGTCATCTTCATGGCGTTTTCTGGAACAGCGGAGAGTTGCTTCGCCACCACTGCCCCAACAATGCCAACGAGTATTAGTGCAACTGCTGCGGTCGCAGAAGCGAGCCCAAGACGATGCGCGGAGGTTCCGAGGGTGATGACGGTGATGACCACTTCGAGTCCCTCAAGGAACACTCCCTTAAAGACCATCACGAAGGCGAGGCGATCTCGGTCCGGGCGTTCGCCTGCTGCCCGGAGTTCCGCGACTGTTGCCTCGTAGATCGCGTCTTCATCGTGAAAGGCCTTGAGGCCAGATGACCGAAGGATGGCCTTCCTCAACCACTGCAACCCAAAGATGAGCAGGACGCCCCCAACCACCAAACGAAGGACATCAATGGGGATTCGAACGAGGGCAGGGCCGAAAATGCCGACGAGCGCTGCGAGCAGCAGAACCGCCGCCACGGTTCCTTCGATTGCTGACCTCCACCCGCGAGTCCTGCCGACCGCGAGCACAATCGTGAGCGCTTCGACCATCTCGACCGCACAGGCGAGGAACACCGCCGTGACGAGGACCGCGAGACCACTTGCACTTGTTGCGGCAACAATCAACATTGCCAGCTCGTGTCGTTGTCCATGCATTGACTGTACTGGCGACTCTCGGGCGCTCACGAGTGAACGTCTTGCTACGTCGAGTCGTTACTGACCACAACGAGAATCCCGCCTCCACCTCGATGACCATCAGCGCGGATTGGCCCCTCAAGAAAACAGGAATCGACTACTGTTGACGTTGGAGGTGCCGCATGGCGCGAAAGACCGGGACAACCTACGGAGCAATCGCAGGAATCCTCGGACTTTTTCTCGGTCTCGGCCTGGTGGCGCTCGTCACCATTCATTCGACACCAACAACGTCAACAGCTACCGTCCTCTCGGTTCACCAGCCGGTCTATGAGTTCTTCGCAGCCAAGAGCGGCGTCCAGTGCGAGATCGTCACGAACTTTTCCGTTCACGGACCAGTCGTCATGAACGAGATCACGTGTTACACGAACACTCCACCTCGGCGAGTGAGTCTCGATGATGTCGGAAAGGTGACCAAATGCAATGGCATGAATTGCCTCGCCAATCCCGGCATGGACACACCAGTGCTCAACCCCGGCACACGCGTGAACTCAGGGCATCACTTTTGCGTCGTGACAACAGGTGGCGTCAAGTGTGGCAATACGTCATCGGCGACCTTCACCATGTCGACCAAAGAAGTTGCCGTTGCCGGGCAACACCCAATCGTCCTCAACGTGAAGGTTCCGATCTTTGAGTTCTTCGGCCCCACGGCCAGTGGCATTGAGTGCGAAATGAACGTCCCCAAAGGTGGCGGAGGGACAGCGCAAACGCTCTGCATCAGCGTGACACCACCGCAGCGAGCGGTGCTGTCCGAAGATGGGACCTTTACGACCTGCAACGGCGAGCAGTGTCTCTCCAATGCTGGCCTTGGCACCATGACGCTTGCGGCCAACACTCACGTCCACTCAGGGCCGTTCACCTGCATTGCCGGTCGAACAGCCATGCGTTGCACCGCAAAGCACCATGGTGGCTTTGAGCTCTCAGCCTCTGGCAGTCGAGCAATCCGCTAAGCGGACTACTTGCTCATGAGGTCGGGAGCCGTCTCCATGCCCTTGTTCCACACTGAGCGCGCAATGATCTTGGTGTAGTCCGCACGATGCGCGTACTTCTTGGCAATGTCACGGCTCTCTTCCAACAACCCTTCGTCGAGCGTCGTTGGGTTGAGGCCAAGTGCAACAAACTGCTCGCGGGTGACGTTGAGGTCGTTCTCGGCAGCTTCTTTTCGAGGATTTGGCAGATGGGCAACTTCGACGCCCGTCAACTTCGAAATGAGTTCAGCAAGCTCGCTCACGCGGTAGGTCTCGGTGACCTGGTTGAAGACCTTGACCTGCTCGCCACGTGAAGGTGGGTTCATGAGCGCGATCTCAATGCAACGAACCGTGTCCTTGATGTGGATGAACGCACGCGTCTGGCCGCCGGTCCCATGCACGGTCAGCGGGTGACCAATGGCTGCTTGCATGAGGAAGCGATTGAGCACAGTCCCGTAGTCGCCGTCGTAATCAAATCGGTTAATGAGACGCTCGTCGAGTGCGGTCTGGGGAGTCTGGGTTCCCCACACAATCCCTTGGTGGAGGTCAGTGACCCGCATCCCATCGTTCTTTGCGTAGAAGGCGAAGAGCAACTGGTCGAGCGTTTTGGTCATGTGGTACACCGAGCCAGGATTGGCCGGGTGCAGGATCTCGCGGTCGAGGTCACCATCAGGCGTTGGGACCTTGACGGTCAAGTAGCCCTCAGGAATTGGAGCGGAGCCAGACCAGCCATAGCCGTAGACGCCCATCGTTCCAAGGTGGACCACCGCAATGTCGAGCCCTGTTTCGACAATGGCACAGAGCAAGTTGTGGGTTCCGGTGACATTGTTGTCAACGGTGTAGCGCTTGGCCTTTGCGTCTCTCATTGAATATGGAGCGGCACGCTGTTCTGCGAAGTGCACCACCGCATCAGGGCGAGCGTCGAGCAGCACTTGGACGAGCTTGTCGTACTCCTGCGCGAGGTCGAGGTGAAGGAACGAAATGTCCTTGCCCGTCAGTTCTTTCCAAACAGCGAGACGCTCTCCAATTGGACGGATCGGCGTCAAGGAATCGACTTCAAGATCGACGTCAATGTAGCGACGCGACAGGTTGTCGATGATGGTGACGTCGTGACCAATGTCAGAGAGGTGAAGGGCCGTCGGCCACCCACAAAATCCATCTCCGCCGAGAACGAGAACTTTCACCGTGGACTCCTCTTCGGGCTGTTGCCCGACTGGGGGGCGCGCAAAAGGCGCGGCCGTGAACGGGCGCAACTCTAGCAGTCAGGGTCGGAAATTTGAGGGCTCTCGTGACCGGAAACGAGCGGAATTGTCACCAAAGACTGCAAGTACTCCTCGCAAAGTACGCATTTTGTTGTGAAGACCGTCACCTTTTCGTCACACCGACCTGAGAAGATGGAACCGTGCACGACACAGAGACACCGGTTGAGCAATGGCACCGAACCTTGTGCAAGGTGACCGAGTGGCTGTATCTGTGTGGAGACCTTCCAAGTGACCAACACCTCGCCCGGGAAATGCTCGTTGAATGGGTCGCCGAAGGCGTCACGGCCATCATTGACGTGCGAGAAGAGTGGAGCGACGAAGCCCTCGTCGCACGACAAGCACCATTCATTGAGTACTTCCACTTCGGTACCCATGACAATGGCGGAACACAAAGCGCCGAATGGTTTGCGCAAGGACTGCATGCCCTTCACCAAGCACTCAAAGAGCGCGAGGCAAAGGTGGTGGTGCACTGCCATATGGGGATCAACCGCGGCCCATCAATGGGTTTCGCGTTTCTCCTTGATCAAGGTTGGCAACCAACAGAGGCCCTCGAAGCAATTCGGAGTGCCCGGCCCATTGCCGCAGTTGCCTATGCGAAAGACGCGCTCCTTGCACACCATGAGCGCAAAGAGGTCGGACCGGCAGCCGCCGAGTCAGACCTCTTGGCACTTGCGTCATGGATGGACAACAACAACATCGACGTCAGAACCGTCATTCGTCGGATCCGACAGAACTCCTGAGTTACCAGGTCAAGCCAAGGGTGGCCCGCATCGTTGCTTCAAATGATGCGTCGTCGAGTTGTGAGCGAAGCGGAAGAATGAGTTCTGCATCTGGCCCAACTGGAACACGAAGTGGCGTTGAAGGATCCGTCAACGCGTTTGCGATGGCAACCGCTACGGACGATGCCGGTGGGCGTCCACCGGAACCCGTGACCTTTCCGTCGGCACCTTCCCACTGTTGAACGAGCTCGTCGTATGCCTCGTCGAATTCAAAAGCGGGAATCTGCTTCATCCCGGGAGCGGTGTAACCCGGCTCGATGAGCACCACCCTGATGCCGAAGTGCCCGATTTCATAGTGCAGCGTTTCAGTGAATGCTTCGAGGGCAAATTTCGATGCTGCATAGGCACCATCAAGGGGAACTGCCACTCGACCTTGGATGGAACTCACGTTGACCACAACGCCCGACCCCCGAGTTCTCCAAGCAGGAAGGACCTGCTGAAGAATCCGAAGTGGACCGAAGGTATTGGTTTCAAACATCGCGCGGAGGTGGTCCAAGGGAAGATTCTCAAGTGGACCATGCCCAGGTAACGCCGCATTGTTCACCATGCCGTCAAGCTCACCGGCAGCCTCTAAGCATTCAATGATCGACTGCTCACTCGTCACATCAAGCGGAAGCACCTTCTCGACGTCAAGGCCCTCCAACAGCGCGACATCTCGGGCAGTCGCGACGACCGAGTGTCCAAGTGCGGCGAGATGTTCGGCGGTGGCGCGACCAATTGCTCGGCCTGCTCCGGTGATGAGAATTCGCATGGCCAAAATCTATGGGCGAATCGAGCCCACGTCGATCGAACTAGCGAAGTTCTCCAAGCTGGCTGGCAATGAGCGCCTGATCTTCGGGGCCGGCAATGAGCGCAATCCGACGATCGGCTTCCGTCGCCCATGACGCAAAGGCTTCTGAATCACCGGCAGCCTTTGCTGCCCGCGCCATTGCTTCGGCATTGCTTGCGTACATCCAGTCCGGCATGTCTTCAACAATTGCTGCTTCGGCCAACAGGGCGAACTCAATCGCCAAGGCTCCATAGGTTGCCTGGTCACGGTTTTCCGCAACCGCCGCCGCAGCACGACTCACCATCCAGTCGGCCATCGCAATCTGCTGCGGTCCCCCGGCGTGTTGCCAGAGATATCGAGACGTAAAGGCACATCCAACCAACTCAACGTCTTGCGCAGGGGTCCGATCTAGAGTCTCGAGAAGCGTCCAGCACTGGTTGAACGTTTCCTTTGCCCCGGCAGTTGCAACGTCAGTTTCCATGGCAAAACGATAGCAATTTGAGGTGATTCACTCAATGTCTCCGTTCGGGCTGCCCTCAAGCAGCACCTTCCGGCAACGGTTTCATGACGTGACGAAGGGGTCGTTGCCTGCCCCGTTGGCAGTGGCGCTCGTCAGGAGTTTGGAGCAACCCAATCAGGGATGGGCTCAATGACTGCCTCGGTGATTGCCGCAAGCGCCATGCTCTGAGGCGTCCAACTCTGGAGGCTGCCATCAGGACCGGTCGGGAGATCGACGACTTTCATCGCATCGGGATCGACCAGGTCTCGAAGCGAGCAGCCCTCAACAATTGATGAGGCGGCAACGGTGAACATTTCAGGTGTGTAGCCATTTCGGAACCGAAAACCGAGCAGGTCGAGCGCGTGGCTATAGAACGTGATTGCTGATTCGTCAATCATCGAATAGGTTCCGCGGAGGGCATCGTGAATTTCCTTGCGCGCCGCACTCCGGTTCCCCGATGCCGAAAGTGCCCAAACACCAATCCAGGCCTTCCAAAGCTCCGAGGTACGGAGCGCTTCGCTTGCGTAATTTCCGGCAACCCGAACGAGATTCAACAGACAATCGGTCCGACCTTTGACACTCGAAAGGTCAGCACCGCTTAGCGCTTCAGAGAACAACGCCATCGAGGCGCCACTGAGATCAGCAGCGCCGTTGGTCGCAATGGACTTCAGCACTTCAGTTTGGAAGTCCTCTTGTGAGTCGAACACACGCTTGATCACCGAAGCATGGGACAAGGTGACCCCTTGATGCTCCTTCAAGTAGGAGAAGACGCGCTTAAACGTCAGGTGTTCGGCGCCATTGGACAAGCCTTCTGTCGCGATAATCGCGAGGCCGGCGTCAACGAGGAGTTCCCGAATCTGGTCAGAACTCCGACGTGGGCCTCGAGCGACTGGAAGATCTGAAGGTTCTTTCACAGTGCATCCCAGCCTACGCACTTTTTGCCGATCACCTCAATTGAAGTTCGATCTTCGACAAGAATGGCGGCACCACCCAGAAAGGCCCCTATGGACATTCTCATTTCCCATGCCAACCTTCGTGAAACGACCAGCGAAGCGGCACCAGAGCGCCCTCTTCTGCCTGGAACAATTCGCGTCGAGATCAACCACTTCGGCCTTTCGGCCAACAACATCACCTACGCCGTGATGGGGGACGCCATGAACTACTGGTCATTCTTCCCTTACGAAGGTCTTGATGAATCCGCTCCTTGGCGTCGCATGCCGGTTTGGGGATATGGAACCGTTACGGAAACAACGCACGATGACGTGGTCCTTGGCGAGCGGATCTTTGGCTACTTCCCGTGTTCGAGCAGCTTCGTGATTGAGCCTGGTCGCCTTGATTCAAGCGGCTTCAGTGATATCGCACCACACCGAGCCGACTTGCCGTCGGTGTATAACCGCTACTCAAGATGTGCGGCTGATTCGAGTTACTCGCTCGAACGTGAACCAATCGACATGCTGCTGAAGCCGCTGTTCACCACGTCATTCGTGGTGCATGACTTTCTCGTCGACAATGAGATGTTCGGAGCGTCAACTGCGGTCCTCTCAAGTGCATCGTCCAAAACCGCAATCGGCGTGGCGATCTTGCTGGCCGAAGCTGGAGCGGTCCGTGTGGTCGGCCTCACGTCGCCCAGCAACGTTGCCTTCTGCAAGAGCCTTGGTTGCTATGACGAGGTCTTGACCTATGACGAAGTTGGCAAACTGCCACTCGACCCAACCGTGTACCTCGATGTCGCTGGACGACGTGATGTCACGAACACGCTGCACCATCACCTCGGCGACTTGCTCGGCTGGTCAATGGTGATTGGCGACACCCACTGGGAGGCCACGGCGGAACCAACCGGTCCACTCCCTGGCCCTCGGCCAACCTTGCTCTTTGCTCCGGTGCAAATCGCAAAGCGACGTCAAGAATGGGGTCGCGAAGGCTTTGAGCAGGCACTTGCTTCAGCATGGGGCGTGGCGATGCCAATCTTCGAGGGCTTCATCACGTTCGAGTCACTGCGTGGACCAGAGGCAATCATCGCGGCTTACTTGGAGCTCCTCGAAGGTTCCGCAGATCCGACGACTGGCTGGATTTGCACCCTGCTCACTTGACGCGATGCCGCAGGTCTACTCGTCGACTGCCGGGTCGACACTTCGTGCATCGTTCGTTCTCGCTCGCCGAGTGCGAGAACCGGGCTGATAGTTCGGGCCGGCCGTCACGTCGACCCGTTCGAGAAGCACAGCACATGGCGGTTCCGCCAGTTTGCAGAATGCTTCAGTTGCGGCTTCTCCATAGGACTGCCACACCACCGCCGTTAGTCGATCGGTCTCTCGCTCGAGTGCTTCACGGAGGTCGAGGCCGGCTTCGTTGACGCCATCCTCATTGGCGAGGCCCTTCGCTCGAAGCGACGTCCAACCATTTTCGAGGGTCACGTCAACGAGACCGCGTGACTTCGGAATCCAGTCACGTTCATAGCCAAGCCACGCATTGTGAAGGATGGACGCCTCAGCGGCGTCGAGCCCTCCCGCGACGACGAGCGCCCAGTGGGTGTCACCGCGCCACTCTCGAATGGCGTTGATCGCGTGCCAACCGGAAAGCACCTTATTGTCTAGACGAGCTTGAGCACGATGTGCGGCGAAGAGGACTCTGCCGACGTCAGGAAGTTCATCAACGACCTTCCAGAGACCTGGTCCAACTCGAGCAAGGTCCTCTCCGAATCCGGGCGTGTACGCCTCAAGACCTGCGAGAACTGCCGCATCTCTCGCTGCGGCAAACGCGGCAATGTTCGAATTCTCGCCAAGAAAACCGAACAAACCGCGAATGGCAAGTGGCGAAATCGAACCAAAAGCGGCAATCACTGCTTCCGGCCCCGCACCAGCAAGTGGTGCACAGCGGGCCGCGATATAGCCAAGCGGTGAGGCCACTGCTTCGGGAAGCCCCAACGCAACGTAGCGCTCGACGGCACCCGGATCCCAGAAGATCCACCCGACGGTCGTTTGCACGGACCGGGCAACACGTGCCGACAAGGCAGTCCAGTCAACGTTGGCGTTCTCCTCCATCGCAACATCGTGACACGACGCTTGACGACAACTGGTGACCTGCCAACGAAAAGTGAGGAACGAGTGTCTAGGCTGCCGCCATGGACGAAGTCATTGCCGTTGGACCGAAGAGCGCGACGCTCTTCTCCAAAGGAGCGGTCCGACACCTCACGCAGCTCCAACCGTCTACCTCCTACATTGATGGCGAGCTGGACTTCGAGACAGGTCCCGACCTTGGGGAACTTCTCTCTGTCGTCGTAACCATGAACGATGTGCACTTTGGCGAAATCGAGTGCGGCAAGGTCAATGGCGCAACCGAAGGGGTGCTCTCGGTCGATCCCGGGACCACGCCGTATCCAGAACGGATGAATCGGTCAGCATGCGCTGACGCCATCGCCCTTCACCCTGATGCGGTGATCGTGAAAGGCGACCTGACGAGTTTCGGCACCATGGAAGAATTTGGTCAGTTCCTCGAGTGTTACGAAGGAGCCTTCGGCAGTCGTCTCACCTATGTCAGAGGCAACCACGACAGCTTTCCAGGCCTCGACTACGCGTCATGGCCACTGCAACTTGTTGACGTTCCAGGTTTGCGGGTCGTGCTCCTCGACACCTCGCGACGAGGTGAAGTTGGAGGATTTCTCGACGATGGCCAACTCACGGCGCTCGACGAGGCTGCTGCCTCGACGGAGTCAACCGTGATCGTGATGGGCCACCACCCAATTGTTCTCAAGAACGTTCCGAGTGATGGGCACAGAAATTTGAACCCTTCGGACTCACAACTCCTGCTTGACGCCATGTTGCGCCATGAAAATGTTGTTGCCTATGCCGCTGGCCACACGCACCGCTGCCGGAAAATTGACGTGGACGGCATCGCAATGATCGAAGTTGCCGCTGTCAAAGACTTCCCGGGGGCGTTCGCTGAGTACCAGGTCTACGAACATGGCATTGTTCAACTGATCCACCGAGCACGTGCGCGTGACGCAGTGGAATGGGCGGAGCGCACACGTGAAATGTTTGCGGGCCTCTACGGCCCCTATGCCATGGGGACGCTCGCCGATCGATCCTTCACGCTCCCAAGGAGACGACCATGAAGCGCAAACTTTCCTTCGTCGTGATCGCGATCACCACCCTCGTTGCGATGAGTC
>CAIQUD010000007.1 GCA_903874965.1 uncultured Actinomycetes bacterium
CGCTCTCATTTGCACGGCGAAGATCGTGGAGACCGTGCCGTGGATTGATGCCAAGTACTACGCCGCCCAACAGGTTGCTGACGAGGCTCGTCACGTTGAAGTTTTCTCGAAGTACTTGAACGAAAAGCTCGACGGCCACTACCAGATGAATGGCCACCTTGGTCTGCTGCTCGATGACATCATCAACGACTCCAACTGGGACATGACCTACCTCGGCATGCAGGTCATGGTTGAAGGTCTTGCCTTGGCGGCATTCGGGTTTGCCCACCAGATGACCAAGGAGCCGCTGCTGAAGCAATTGCTCCGTTACGTGATGGCCGACGAGGCACGTCACGTTGCCTTCGGCATCCTCTCGCTCCAGGAGTACTACGCCGGTCTCTCCGCGTCTGAACTTCGGACGAGGCAGGAGTTTGCCTTCGAGGCAGCAGTTCGGATGAACGACCGCTTGGCTTCGCAGGAAGTTTGGGACCGCATGGGCGTGCCGCAGAAAGATGCCATCAAGCTCCTGACGCAGGCGACGGACCGCAAGGACTTCCAGGTTCTGCTGTTCTCGAAGATCGTTCCCAACTGCAAGAAGCTTGGGCTGCTTGATGCCGGAGATGGCTGGCTCCGCAAGAAGTTCACGGACCTTGGGGCAATTGCCTTCGAGGACTGGGAAGACACCACCCTCGACGAGGATGCCTTGGCAGATTCGTCACCTGTCGAGCGTGGACTGATCTAGGTCACCGCCTCCTCGGCGCCTCAGGGCGCACTGGTAGCCTCTACAGCACAATGATCCCTGCTCCTCCTCGCTTCGGCACGGTCGTGACCGCCATGGTCACCCCATTCGACGAGGAGGAGCAGTTAGATCTTGGTGCGGCGGTCTCGCTGGCAAAAGGCCTTCAGGCAACAGGCACTGAAGGCATTGTCCTCGGCGGAACGACCGGAGAGGGTTCGACCCTGACCGATGACGAGAAGCTCGATCTTTTTCGAGCGGTCTCAGAAGCCGTCACCATTCCCGTTCTGGCTGGGTCAACGTCGAATGACACCGCGCATTCGGTTGCACTTACCGCTGCGGCATCGAAGCTTGGTGTCGCCGGCATCCTCGCAACTGGTCCTTATTACAACCGACCGTCCCAGCGGGGGATTGCGGCCCACTTCGCCGCAGTTGCTGCGGCAACAGACTTGCCGGTTGTTGCCTATGACATTCCGATTCGGACCGGGCGGAGAATTCTCCCTGAGACCTACCTTGAGATGACGGCTGCGTCCCCGAACCTTCTCGCGATCAAAGACGCCTCGGGCGATCTCATCGCCGCGGCGGAATCCATTGCCAAGTTTGCTGGACGGCTTGATTGGTACTCGGGTGATGATTCGTTGACGTTGGCGTTTGCTGCGCTTGGTGCCGTTGGCGTGATCTCTGTTGCCGCGCACTGGGCAGCTCCAGAATTCTCGCAACTGTTCGATGGTGTTCGCTCCGGCAATCTCGACGCAGCCCGTCACGCCAATGCACGACTCTTCGAGTCGTACCGATTCCAAGGATCAGATCTGAACCCGAACCCGTTGCCCGCCAAAGCAATGGCACGTCACCTCGGCTACGCCGTTGGTCAGTGCCGCCTTCCAATGGGTGCAGCCGACACCTCACTCGACGCAGAAGCAGCAGCCGTCTACGAGCGACTCGTCGCCTCACGTGGCTAAGTCAACCAAGCCCCGGTCTGCTTCGGCAGCCCCGTCGACGACCAAGCGGGCGAAGGCGCCAATCCTCCCAACAAAGCGAACTCGTCCGTCGGCAAACGACGTTCGGATTGTCTTTCTCGGTGGCCTCGGCGAAATTGGTCGGAACTGCGCGGCCATTGAGGTCGAGGGCCGAATACTGCTGATCGACTGTGGGGTCATGTTCCCCGAGCCCGACATGCTCGGCGTTGACGTCATCATTCCTGACTTCACGTGGCTCCTTGAGCGCAAAGACAAGATCGACGGCATTCTGCTCACCCATGGACATGAAGACCACACCGGTTCGATTCGGTACTTGGCAATGCACCTCGACAACTTGGATGTCTATGGCTCGGCGCTATCCCTTGCACTCGCTCGACCCCGAATTGAAGAGGCACGGCTCCTTCGACACGTCACCTTCCACGAGGTTGCCGACAATGAACGGCGACGAGTTGGGCCGATTGACGTCGAGTTCATTCCAACAACCCACTCGGTCCCTTCGGCCTATGCGCTGGCATTGCACACGCCCCAAGGGGTGATTCTTCATTCCGGGGACTTCAAGATTGATCTTACGCCGGTGGACGGTCGAAAGACGGACCTCACGCGCATTGGTGCGCTTGCTGCATCAGAAGGCATTCGACTACTGCTCTCCGACTCAACCAATGCTGAAAATCCTGGTTTCACCGAATCTGAGTCAAGTGTTGGACCGGTGCTTCGAGGCGTGTTCTCGAGCCATCCAAATCAGCGCATCATCGTCTCGTGCTTCGCCAGTCATCTTCATCGCATGCAACAGGTGATCGACGCTGCAGTTGGTTCCGGCCGAAAAGTCACGACGCTCGGACGTTCGATGCAGCGAAATGTCGAACTCGGTATCGATCTCGGTCTGCTTGACGTCCCTGCCGGTGCGCTCGTGACCCTTGAAGCGGCCGAGCAGCTGCCTCCTGCCAAAGTCTGTGTGCTCTCCACAGGATCCCAAGGTGAATCACTTTCGGCAATGACGCTCCTCGCTCGCGGAGCCAATCGCTTTCTGACCCTTGAGCCAAACGATGTCATTGTGCTCTCGGCCCATCCAATTCCAGGCAATGAGCACTCGGTTGGACAAGTGATCGACGACCTTCACCGCAGAGGCGTTGAGGTGGTGCACTCGGGACACGCCCACGTGCACGTTTCGGGCCACGCTCGACAAGGTGAGCTTGCGCTTCTCATGCAAATTTCCCAACCCGAATTCTTCATCCCTGTGCATGGCGAATTTCGGCACATGGTTCACCACGCTGAACTGGCAGAACGTATTGGGATGCTTTCGTCGAACGTCTTGTTGTGTGAAGACGGCGACGTCGTGACCTTGTCCAATACCGGTCTCGCGCTTTCGTCAACGGTCCCGGCAAGTTATGTCTACGTAGACGGCAACACGGTTGATGTTGGCGGCGAAGTGGTGAAGGCTCGGCGCACGTTGGCCGACGAGGGCTTTGTGGTGGCGGCTTGCGCGGTCAATCTCAAGACCGGCAAGGTCATTGGCTATCCAACCGTCACTGCCCACGGATGGCTCAAGGATGACCGGACCGCCTCGCTCTTAGAAGCCGGTGCAGAAGCGGTGGATAAGGCCGTTGCGTTGGCGCTGAAGGAGCCCGATCGCTCTATTGCATCAGTTGATCGTGCCGTGAAGCGAGCGCTTGGAAAGTACGTCGGCGAAAAGACCCGCCGGAAGCCAATGGTTGTCCCGGTCGTGGTCGAAGTTCACTAGTCCTTCGGCGCATCATCCTTTGGCGGTTCGCCATGAGGAGCGTTGGATTTGCCAAGCCGCCAGTAGGGCTTCGTTGAGATGGCGTCACGATCGACACCACGTTGCAAGAGTGCAGCCTTCACGCTGTTGACGATGCCAAATTCCGCGTTGATGTAGCAGTGGAGTCCGGGTATCGACAGATCGAAGTGAGTGAGTTCTTGAAGAAGCGCCGAACCATCTCCGGGCGTGACAGGTGAGAGTGCCGTCGAACTGGAGGACGCAACCCGCGCTTGAAAGTTTGGTTCCATCACATCGTCATCGCTCGGAAAACTGACCATCGTGCTCACGGAGCCGAATGCAACGGAACCAGCCATCTCCAGGGTTGCCGCCAGGGAAGAGTGGTCGCCAATGAAGAGATGATGAACTGCTGTTGGGTGCACGTACTGCTTTCCCCGGGGTCCGACGCCATCAATGACGTCGCCAATCTGCGCCCCACGAGCCCAGGTTTCGCCTGCGCCATTTCCATGGAGTGCCACCCAAATCTCGACGGTTCCCTTGTTTGAGTCGAGGCGAGCAATGGTGTACCGCCTGCGGACGCGCTGCCCATTCATAGTTGGAACGTCAATCATGAGGTCCTGGCCCGGAAGTGCGTTGAATCCCACCAGATCGGGCGAGGTGAAGGCCACCACCTGGAGATGTTCCGTTCGCCGCTCAGATGAGGTGACGGTGAGATCAAGGGCAGAAACTCCATCAAGCCGAGCGAGAAGGCTCGCTCGGTCGGTTGCAGACTTATTGATCTCGGGGCTCATGGGCCACTCCCAGTTCTTCGTGGAGTGCAATCTTACGGTTGATGGCGAAACCTCCACTCCGAAGCGACATGGGGTCGGTAGGCTGAATCCACTGTGGCAAGCCAACACGGACGGACGTCCTCAAGCCGGAAGCCGGCATCGAACACCACCAAAGCGAAGAGTGCTGCGAAGCGTGCGCCGGCACAAAAGAAGCCCGCTGCTGCACCGGTAAATGGATCCGGGAGCGGCACGGTCGACTTCTCCGCCATTGGTCTTGTCACTGCTGGCGTTCTGGTTTTTCTTGCGACGTACGTCCAAGCCCTCGGCGTCGTCGGTCGAGGTATCAACCTTGTCCTTGCTGATCTTTTCGGCTGGGGCCGACTCCTTGTCGCGCCAGCCTTCATTGCCTCTGGCGCGATTGTGTTGATCAGTCACTTGCGTCTGAATTGGCGTCGGTTTGCCATTGGGGGAGGTCTCGCGCTCCTCTCAGTGAGCGGCCTTTGCAGTCTTGCCAATGGATCCCCATCTGCCTCTGCGCCGAGCGCCACGATCCGAGACGCCGGCGGGTACCTCGGCGTTGTTTGCGGGACGTCATTGGCAAAGATCATTGGAAGTGTCGGGGCAGTGGTTGTGCTGCTTGCTGTCCTTGTCGCCGCGATTGTCTTGGCAACGGGAATTGGTTTGACGGCACTGTTCCGCTCCGTGGTGAGTGGCTGGACTTGGCTTTCTGACCACGTGTCGCACTGGTTCTCGACGACCAGCGTTCGAGGGCCAGAAGGACTTGAGCCGCTCGATGTTCGATCAGAGCCCGCGCAGCCACTCAAGCGGTCCGCTACTGAGCAAGAACGCGACGATGCAGCGATCTATGACCAAGATGCCGACCTCCGCCGAGCAGCAAATCTGACAAGTCCTCCGGCAATGCCTGCAGGCGTGCCTGCCGTTCCAGGGGAAGAAGGCGCAGAAGTCATTGGCATTGACGCAAAGAGGGAAAAGAAGAAGGTTGCCAAGGCGGCCACGGCTGCATCAGCGTCTGGGTGGACCTTGCCGCCCTTAAGTCTTCTGAAGCGAAGTCAAGAACATCGTCACGATGAACAACAGATTGCCCAGGCTGGAGATGAGCTTGTTCGAGCACTCTTAACCCATGGTGTTGAAACGACCCTCATAGGTTGGACGGTTGGACCAACCGTCACTCGCTACGAGTTGGAACTTGGTCCAGGCGTCAAGGTTGCGAGAATTACCTCACTCAACCGAGATATTGCCTACGCCATGGCCAGTCCCGATGTGCGAATTCTGGCGCCGATTCCTGGGCGCCAAGCCATTGGCATTGAAGTGCCGAATCGTCAACGGCAGTTGGTTGCCCTTGGCGACATCTTGGCGTCGAACGAAGCCGCACAAGCACACCACCCTCTTGAAGTCGCCATTGGACGAGATATTTCTGGCAAGTCGGTCATGGTGAACCTGGCCGAGATGCCGCACATCTTGATTGCGGGATCGACCGGGTCGGGAAAGTCCTCCTGCATGAACTCGTTGATCACCTCGGTGCTGATGCGCTCAACCCCGGACGAAGTCGAAATGATTCTGATCGACCCAAAGCGCGTCGAGCTCGGTCAATACAACGGTCTGCCACACTTGAAGACTCCCGTCGTCGTTGATCCGAAGAAGGCGGCGAATGCGCTGAGCTGGGCTGTGAAGGAGATGGAACGCCGATACGACCTCCTGGCCGAATTCGGACTTCGAGACATCACTGGCTGGAACCAAGCATTTGACCGAGGTGAACTCGTCAGCCCCAATCGTCCGAATGACGCTGCCCGACTTCGGAGTGTTGCCCAGTCGGCACACGCAGCCGTGCACGGAGAAGAACTGTTTGTTGATCCTGCGGGAGATGAGACCGACGACGATGCTCCAAAGCGGATGCCGTTCATGCTCGTCATCGTCGATGAGCTCAATGACCTCATGATGGTTGCGGCTCGGGACGTTGAGGAGTCCATTGTTCGAATTGCGCAAATGGCTCGTGCCGTCGGCATTCACTTGGTCTTGGCAACCCAGCGGCCGTCGGTCAATGTCGTCACTGGCGTGATCAAGGCGAATGTGCCCTCACGAATGGCATTCTCGGTTTCCTCCCTTGCCGACAGTCGCGTCATCCTCGACCAAAGCGGCGCCGAACGACTCGTCGGCAAGGGCGACATGCTCCTCGTGACCGCCTCGTCAAATATTGCTCGCCGTATTCAAGCGCCATGGGTCTCTGAAGAAGAAGTCCGATCGGTTGTTGCTGCGTGGCAGCGTCAGGGCGGCACCCGAGAACCAGTGATTGCGCTCTCGGACCTCGACGGACCACGTGCCCTCAGTGGCCCGACTGGCGCTGGAGCATCGGCGGGATCAGATGACGATCTCTATCTCCGAGCTCGAGAACTGGTCGTTCGAAACCAGACTGGCTCGACCTCTATGTTGCAGCGAAGCCTTCGCGTGGGCTTTGCTCGCGCCGGACGGTTGATGGACATGTTGGAAGAGCAAGGCGTGGTTGGGCCTTCGGACGGTTCGAAGACGCGTGAGGTGCTCTGGAGTCCGGAGCGCCTCGATACCGAACAGACCTGAGGAACTCCCTCGTAATTTGGGGGTTTTGATGGAGACCAGTTCAGTAGGGTTGGAATGTGCGCGCAAAAGCTCCAGGTTCAGCTGCCAACCTCGGTCCAGGCTTTGATGCCTTAGCGCTTGCCGTTGATCGATACGTTGAAGTGGAGATCAATCCTGCACCTCGACTCACGTTGTCGACCTATGGCGAAGGGGCTGATCAATTTGCTCCCGAGGATCATCTTGCGGTCCAAGTCGCTCGCGAAGTAATTGGGCATGATCGCCTCCATGTGACCGTTACGAGCCAGGTGCCTCTCGCTCGAGGACTCGGTTCATCAGCTGCGTTGGCGGTCGCTGCAGCGGCTGCTGCTGGTTCTCCGGACCCACTGGCTGTGGCGGTTGGAATGGAAGGACACCCAGAGAATGCTTCAGCGTCGGTTGTTGGCGGACTCATCTCTGCGTGCATGGTGCAAGGACAACCACGAGTCGTTCAATTGGCCCTCGACCCGAGCCTTCGCTTTGTCGTGATCGTGCCGGATCGAACACTCAAAACCAAAGATGCACGGGCTGCGCTTCAGGACATGATTCCGAGAGCAGATGCGACGTTCAACTTGGGAAGGCTTGGGCTCTTGTTGGCTGGTCTCGCAGACGCTCGGTTTCTCGTGCCTGAGGCAGCTGATGATCGGCTTCACCAGACACAGCGAACACCACTTTTTGAGGAAGCACCCAGACTTCTCGCTGCTCTCTTGGAAAGCGGAGCATTGGCTTCGTGCTGGTCGGGGGCGGGACCCAGTTTGCTTGGCATTGCGACAGAGTCGAATGCCGCGAAGGTTGAGGCCGGAGCCCTCGCTGCAATGCAACGAGAGGGCGTTGAGGGTTCGGTCGAAGTGCTCACGGCCGACCTCCAAGGTCTTGTGCTTGGC
>CAIQUD010000008.1 GCA_903874965.1 uncultured Actinomycetes bacterium
ATCGAGGCAGCGAGAACCTGTCCCGCCATCTTGGCCGGGGCCGACATGTCTCGGAAGTCGTCAACCAGCCCAACGACGAAGACCGCTGCTCCTGCGAGCAGAACACCGAACGCTTCGGATGAGCCCCGAAAGACCGGGCTCAGACCCGGCAGGACCGACGCCACGATCATGGCGACGCAAAATCCAACGAACATTGCCGCGCCGCCGCCATAAGCCGTCGTCTTGGCATGAACCTTGCGATCCTTCGGGACGTCGACGTAACCAATCTTCGTGGCCAGCGAAATTGCGGGCCAGGTCGTCAACGCCGTCACGAGAACAGCAACGCCGAAGACGACGGCGTACCACTCGAGCGGAAGCACTAGTCCCTAGCGTTCCCCGTAAGGCGGGAACTCAGCGCAGAGCGTGGCGACTTCGGCCCTGATTGCGGCGACGGTCCCAGCATCGCCCCGGTGGCGGAGCGTGCGACTAATCAACTGCGCAATGGTTGCCATTTCAGGCGTTCCCATTCCAGTGGTCGTCGTTGCAGGTGTCCCGAACCTGAGACCCGAGGTGACAAATGGGGACCGCGGGTCATCGGGGATGGTGTTGCGGTTACACGTAATTCCGGCAAGGTCGAGAATTTCCTGCGCTTCTTTTCCAGTGAGGTCTGCATCAAAGGTTTGGAGGTCGACGAGCACGATGTGGTTATCAGTTCCGCCAGCAACGAGGCGGAATCCTTCTTGACGCATCGCATCGGCAAAGGCCTTTGCGTTCTCGACACTCTTGGCGGAATACACCTTGAACTCAGGTTGGAGGGCTTCTTGAAAGGCGACCGCCTTGGCAGCGATCGCGTGTTCGAGTGGGCCGCCTTGCAGTCCAGGGAAGATTGCTGAATCAATCTTCTTCGCCAACTCGGCAGTACAGAGGATCGCTCCACCGCGTGGTCCGCGAAGCGTCTTGTGGGTTGTGAAGGTCACAACGTCAGCAATCCCAACAGGAGATGGGTGCACGCCACCAGCAATGAGACCTGCAGGGTGGGCCGCATCAAACATCAGACGAGCTCCGACTTCATCAGCAATCTCGCGGAAGATCTTGGCGTCGATGATGCGCGAGTAGGCAGTCGCTCCGGCGACGATCAACTTCGGCCGTTCGGCCAAGGCACGATCTCTGACCATGTCGAAGTCAATGCGCTCACCAAGGCCGTCTTCAGTTGCCCGAGTAAGGCCATAGTCAACGAATCGCCAAACCTTTGAGGTGACGTTTGCTGGCGAACCATGGGTGAGGTGACCTCCATGGTCGAGCTTCATCGCAAGAACGATGTCACCAGGCTCAAGCAACGCCATGTAGGCAGCCAAGTTCGCGTTGGCGCCCGCGTGGGGTTGGACGTTGGCATGTTCGGCACCAAAGAGTTCTTTGAGGCGGTCCCTCGCCAGATCTTCCACTTGATCGACTACTTGATTGCCGCCGTAATACCTCCTGCCCGGGTATCCCTCGGAGTACTTGTTGGTGAGCACGGTTCCCGACGCGGCAAGCACGGCTTCAGATACGAAGTTCTCGCTCGCAATCAGTTGGAGCGTCGTCATCTGGCGATCGAACTCCTGATTGACCAGCTGGGCAATCGCAGGGTCCTGCTTCGCCAAGATGGCGTGTTCGGTCGTCTGGATGGTCACCGGGTGCTCCTCACGGGGTTGGTTGGGATGCTTCAAGAAATGAGAGTTTTTCTACTCGTCGGAGGTGACGGTCACCACCGGGAACGGCTGCCAAGAAGGCATCTACCGATTCCAAGACCACCGCTTCACCAGTAAGTCGGGCACCGAAGCAGATCACATTGGCGTGGTTGTGCTCGCGGCACAGGTGCGCGGTGGTTACGTCGGTAACCGTTGCTGCACGAACGCCAACGATCTTGTTGGCGGCAATCGCAATGCCAATGCCTGATCCACAGACACAGATGCCGAGTTCTGCATCACCTTCGGTCACCGCCCTACCAACGGCGGCGCCGAAATCCGGCCAATCAACGGAGGTGACTCCATCGGTGGTGCCGAGATCGAGCACTTCGTGTCCTAAGGCCAAGAGATGCTCACCAATCACGGTCTTGAGGGCGAAGCCAGCGTGGTCGGCACCAAGGGCAAGGAGCATGCCTCCACTGTAGCGACCGAACTCGGGATGCCAGATGGGCGAGTGTGGGACTGGGCGAGAAGAAGGGGGAAGGAAGGCCGGTAGGCTCTTCCTTCATGGCACTTGATCCACGAACGCCTGTACTTGTCGGCGTCGGGCAGGTGACGACCCCTCCGGAGGCGTCCAAGGTCCCGACCGAACGCCCTCAACCCCTGGACCTCATGGTCCGAGCCATTCAGGCGGCCGCCGAAGACTGTGACGGTGTTCCACCAGGTTCCGCAGCTGCCGCAGGG
>CAIQUD010000009.1 GCA_903874965.1 uncultured Actinomycetes bacterium
GGCTCTCATCGATAGAAACGTGAAGGTCAACAGAATGATTGGCCAAGGCCTCGAGCGACTGTGCCAACGCTTCACGTTGCGCCACGTCGAGTTCGGCGCCGGCTTGCACGCGTGCAACTCTCCAGCCACGAGTCTCTGCGGCCTTGACGACGACCGCGTCGAGGGTCCCGACGACGTCGCGTGCACGACCGCCAATTGGCACATAGGCAGCAATTCGACTCGTTGCCGGGTGAACCTTGCCGTCAAGGAGATTTGCGACGAATGCCGATCGAGCGGAAGCGTCGATGTCCCGGTCACCAAGGACCGACCGGAGTGACAGATTCTTTGCCACGAGTCGAGCAAGCTGGTAGAGCTCATCGCCGATTTGGTTCAGTTCGTCGTTCGAAAGCGAAGCGAAGACCGCTTGGGCAAACCCCTGAACTCTGCGTCGAGCCGACATGGCGGACAATGGCTCTTCCGTCCATTGGCGCACCTCGGCCAAGTGAAGAGCCCGCTGATCGAGCCAGGAAATGGCGATACCAACTTCTTGAGCTGGAACCGTTGCGATTGCTTGTCCGACGAGTTCAATGGTTGGTGCAGCAAGCTTGGAAGCAAACAGATCGTTGAACACTGCCCGCCGAACCGCTGGTGCCAATGCCGTGTCAGTCAGCGCAGCAAACAGCGCTGGCTCCCCTGCCATGAGGCCCTCGAGCTGGCGAAGATCTGTAGAGACTGTCGCAGCTGTCGTGGCATCAAGACCGGCGAGAGTCGCCGACGCGTAGCCCTGGAGGCTCGGGTTCATGCAGTCGACCCTGAGTTCGCTTCTGAACGAAGCGTCGCAACTGCGGCATCAATGAGGTCACGGTGCGTGGTTGCGTCGACTTCCCGGCCCACAATCTTCTCGACAACTTCAAGCACGATCTCACCCATCCGCTGTGCTGCCTCTTCAACAGCACGCTGGCGAGCAACCGCGACTTCGTTGGCAGACATTGCGACGATGCGGTCGTACTCTGCCTGACCCTTTGCGTGCATGTCTTCGACTACCTGATCGGAGGTCCGATTGGCGGTGGCGACGATCTCACGTGCCTGAACTCGAGCAGCGTCAAGCAAGTTCTTGCGCTCGTCGTCAGCGGCAGCGGCTTCTTCCATCGCACTTGATGCTGCCTCGAGTGAGGTCGCGATGAGTGCCTGGCGGGCCTCCAAAGCCTTGTTGATAGGCGGGAGGGCCTTCCTGGCCAAGAACCAAAGTACGAGAAGGAAAACGGCGAGTTCAACGAAGAACGTTCCGTTTGGCAGGAGGAAGAGACTTGCAGTCATGTGAGAGGGGCTCCAGAGAGGTAAGTGGAAAGGGGCCAGCGACTGCCCCCGCCCGAAAGCGGGGGCAGCTTGGAATTACTGCTTTGAGAAGACGTACACGAAGACGACGCCGAACACCAGGTTGATGATGTAGGCGGCTTCAACCAGACCAACGGTCAGGAAGAACTGGGTGCGGGCCTTTGGCTCTGCCTCGGGCTGACGGGCCACAGCCGCGATCACCTGTGAACCTGCGAGGCCGTCACCGATTGCGGCGCCGGCGGCACCGCCACCGAGGGCCAGACCGGCACCGACGAGGGCGCCAGCGGTACGGACCGCGTGCTGCATGTCATTTGCTGCCATTTGATTGTCTCCTTGGTTGCTGGGCTACTGCGTCGGTTGCTTAGCTACTGCGTACTGCGATCTGTTGGTTGCTTAGTGCTCGCCCGTGTCGAGCGCCATCCCGAAGTAGATGATGGCAAGCAGGGCGAAAATGAACGCCTGAATGGCGCCGATGAACATATCGAACAACTTCCACCCGAATTCAAAGGGCGGGAAGGCCCACACGGGAAGAAGCGCGACCATCACGGAAATCATGAGTCCACCAGCGAA
>CAIQUD010000010.1 GCA_903874965.1 uncultured Actinomycetes bacterium
CACCACCATGCTCCAAGCGATAGAGAATTCGCTCCAACCAACCCGAACCCTCTCGGCATGGCGTGCATTGTCCGCAGGACTCGCGGGAGAAGAACTTGGTGATTCGCCACGCGGCCCGAACCATGCAACGCGACTCGTCCATGACGACGACGGAACCCGAGCCGAGCATTGAGCCTGCTTCGGCAACTTCGTCTTGACCAAGAGGAATGTCGAGGTGCTCTGGGTAAAACCACGGGGCGCTGACGCCACCAGGAATGATGGCCTTGACCGAGCGTCCACCCTTGACGCCACCGCCGAGGTGAGGAGCTTCGATCAAGTCCCGGAAGGTGTTCTTGACCATCTCGACTTCAAAGACACCTGGTTGGAGCACGTCACCGGAAAGTGCGAACAGGCGAGTCCCGGTCGAACGACCAGCACCAAGTGCGGCAAACGCTGCGCCGCCATTGCTCACAATCCACGGGAGGTTCGAAACCGTCTCGACGTTGTTCACGACCGTTGGTTCTCCGTAGAGCCCAATGGCTGCAGGGAAGAACGGGGGCTTGATTCTCGGGAAGCCTCGCTTGCCTTCCAGAGACTCCAGCAGCGAGGTTTCCTCGCCACAGATATAGGCACCAGCACCAGGGTGAACGACGATGTCGACCGAGAAACCCGAGCCAAAGATGTTCTGGCCAACTGCGCCATGGGCATAGGCCTCATTGAGCGCCACTTGGACTCGCTCGAGTCCCAAGGCGAACTCACCACGAATGAAGATGAACGCTTGGGTCACCTGCAGCGCATAGGCGGCAATCAGCACGCCTTCAATGAGCTGATGCGGGTCTCGCTCGATGAGGTAGTGATCCTTGAAGGTTGCAGGTTCGGACTCATCGCCATTGATCACGAGATAGGTGGTTGGGTTCTTGCGCAGCATGGACCACTTGCGTCCAGCCGGGAAGCCTGCGCCGCCACGTCCGAGAAGCGATGCGGCGTCGACCTCGGCGCAGATGGCCTCGGGCGTCATCGCGAGCGCCTTCTTGAGTCCTTCATAACCACCCGTTGCGAGCGCGCGCTCGATGGTGAAACTGTCGTCGAATGGCCGACGAGCGGTAACGATGGTCGTGCTCACTTCGCCGCCTCCGCTCGCTGCGCCTGTGCAGTGCGCATTGCCTCGCGCTCAGTAGCAATTGCATCCTTCGACGCTTGCAGTGGCACGGAGCGATTGACTCGGATCAAGGTTCCATGGGGAGGAATCTCGTCACTGCGTCCACCGTTTTGCAATTCGTCCAAGAGGGCATCGAGCGCTTCTGGTGTTGTGGTCCTGACAAAGCGGTGATTGACCTGCACGCACGGTGCCACGTCGCAGTCAGCGAGGCACTCAGTTTCTTCAAGCGTGAAGGTTCCGTCACTGGTCGTTGAGCCAACGGCACAACCGAGGCGACCCTTTGCGTGCTCCAGCAGCTCATCGGCGCCATTGAGCATGCAGGCGATATTCGTGCAGATGCCAACGACGTACTTGCCGACTGGGTCGGTGTGGAGCATGTCGTAGAAGGTGGCGGTGCCACGCACTTCGGCAGGTGTCACACCACAGAGTTCGGCGACTTCAACCATGGCTTCTTCGGTCAGGTAGCCGTCTTGGCCTTGGGCCAGGTGGCACATGGGGATGAGTGCGGACCGGCGCTGTGGGTACAGGGCGACAAGCGCTTCGGCTTTCGCCCGCAACTCGGGAGAGAAATGGCTCATCGGTCAACTTCTCCCATGACCGGGTCAACAGAAGAGATCACGGCGACGGCGTCAGACAGGAGTCCACCGCGCATGAGAAGAGGAAGGGCTTGAAGATTCACGAAACTTGGACCTCGGATGTGCATGCGGTAGGGCTTTGGACCACCGTCAGATGCGAGGTAGCAACCAAGTTCACCTCGAGGTGACTCAATGGCCACGTAGACCTCGCCTTCAGGAACGCTGAAGCCTTCAGTGAAGATCTTGAAGTGGTGAATGAGTGCTTCCATCGAGGCATCGATTCGGCCACGTGGGGGTGGCGTGACTTTGCGGTCCTGGACGCGGTAGTCACCTTCAGGCATGTTTTCGAGCAATTGGCGAACGATCTTGACCGATTCACGGATCTCATTGAGTCGGATGGAATACCGATCAAAGTTGTCGCCATAGGTGCCGACGATGACGTCGAAATCAACTTCGTCATAGGCCAAATACGGCATGGTGCGTCGAAGGTCCCAAGGAACACCGGTCGAACGAAGAAGTGGCCCAGTGACCGAAAGCGAAAGGGCTTCTTCGGCCGTCAGGTTGCCAATTCCCTCCATGCGACCACGGAAAATGGCTTGGCCGGTCAGCAATTCGTCGTACTCATACGTCCGGGCTTCGACGGTGTCACAGATGACCTGGATGTCGTCTTCCCAGCCGTCGGGAAGATCAGCAGCGACACCACCGGGACGGATGTAGTTGTGGTTCATCCGAAGTCCCGTCGTCTTCTCAAAGAACGAGAGCACCAACTCACGCTCACGGAAGCCGTAAATCATCATTGACGTTGAACCCATGTCCATGCCGTTGGTCGCCATCCACATGAGGTGGGAGGTGATCCGGTTGAGCTCGGTCATGAGCATGCGGATATAGGTCGCCCGCCTTGGCAACTCCACCTGGAGGAGTGCTTCAGTTGCGAGCGAGAACACGAGCTCATTGTGCAACGGAGCGAGGTAGTCCATTCGGGTGACGTTGGTCGAACCCTGGAGGTAGCTCAAGTCTTCGGCTTGCTTCTCCATGCCGGTGTGGAGGTAACCAATGATGGGCTTCGTCCGAAGCACCACTTCACCGTCAAGCTCCAGCATCAACCGGAGCACACCATGGGTCGAAGGGTGCTGCGGACCCATGTTGATGATCATGGTTTCGTCATCGAAGCGCTCGACGTCAATTTGGGTTGGGTCGATGCTGGGTCCCTCTGGAAGACGAAGCACCGCGCCAACCTCACGCCCAAGCGCGGCTGGATCGGTCTCTTGTCTCGGGAAGAGTTCCTGGGAACCTTCAGAGGTCTCTTCAGTTGGCCACATTGGCCGCGAGACGGTCGTCACCTGCTCGTCGTTCTCCATTACCTACCTCGGTCCTGGTGTCGACTTGAACTGCACAGGAACTCGACCAATGCCGTAGTCCTTGCGCAGTGGGTGGCCTTCCCATTCTTCGGGAAGGAGAATTCGAGAGAGGTCAGGGTGTCCGGCGAAGCGAATCCCAACGAGGTCAAATGCCTCACGCTCCATGGCTTCAACACCGGCATAGTGCTCGAAGAGGGAGTCAACGACTGGGTCGGACTCTGGAACCTGAACTCGGAGCCGGACGCGGATGCGCCGGGACATCGACAACAAATTGCAGACCACTTCGAAGCGAGCAGGTCGCACGGCATCTGGGAGGGTGCGGGCATCGGCGACCAAGTAGTCGACCGCACACACATCCGACACCATCTCGAAGCCATCGGCCTTCAGTTGGCCAACGACGGCCTTGTAGTCACTGCGAGGCACGAAGGCAATGGCAGCGACACCCGGACCAGCAACGGTCGGATACGCCTCGAGGGCGCTCAATTCTGCAACGGGGGCGGTCATCCTGGACGTGAGACTCTGACGGCGCCAGGAACTTCAGGGACCCAAGGAGCAGCGTCAAGCGCGAGCGCTGGCTCGACACCTCGACGTCGGGTGATTTCTCCGCTGCGGACCTTCTCGTGCAGCGTCAAGATGGCATGCATCAAGGTCTCAGGCGTTGGCGGGCAGCCCGGAGCGTAGACATCAACGGGAACAATCTGGTCCACACCTTGGACAACCGCATAGTTATTGAACATTCCGCCCGATGAGGCACAGACACCCATGGCAATGACCCACTTCGGTTCCATCATCTGGTCGTAGACCTGACGAAGAACGGGAGCCATCTTCTGGCTGACTCGACCGGCCACAATCATGAGGTCGGCCTGTCGAGGCGAGTTTCGGAACACTTCCATGCCGAAACGGGCAAGGTCGAAGTCCGCTGCACCTGAGGACATCATTTCAATCGCACAGCAGGCAAGTCCGAAGGTGGCCGGCCACATCGACGACTTTCTGGCCCACTTCACCATGTCTTCAAGTTGTCCAGTGAGGAAATTGTGTGGGAGATCTTCGAGACCCATTGACTATGCAGCCTGCCCGTCAGTTGAACGCTTCCCGGAAATGCGCGTGATGGTTGACTCACTGGTTCTCGAAGGCATGCCCTTCGTGAGGGTCTTCGCTGGCCCCCAGCTCAGGGCACCATTGGAGACGAGGAAGAGCAAGGCAACAAAGAGGACCACGCTGAAGGCAACGACTTCCAAGAGACCAAACAGCGCAAGTTGTCGAAACACGATTGCGAATGGGTACATGAACACGATTTCAATGTCGAAGACAATGAAGATCATGGCCACCAAGTAGAAGCGAACTGGAAAGCGCTGCGGTGGCTCGCGGTCAGGAACAATCCCACATTCATAAGGCGCCAACTTCGCTGCCGTGGGCTTCTTCCGAGGGGCAAGCAGCCCGGACGCGACGAAAGACAGTGCGGCAAACAAGATGCCAACGATCATGAGGATGAGAACCGGCAGGTAGGCGTCCACGGCCCTTAGTTCTACCACTTCTGCGGACCTACTCCGGTTGACCGATTTGTTCAACCGAGCGTTCTCAGCAACCTCTCTGCTCTCAGGAAACTCACCAGATTGAGACCAACAAGCTTCAAATCCTCCACATAAGTTGCGTTCATCGGAACCAACGTGTTCTGCTAGGTCAAAGGGGATTACATGTCACGAAACCGCAACACACTCCGGAAAGTTGCAGCAGTAACCGCACTCGTTGGCGCATCGGTCTCGGTCGCCGGACTCGCCGCTCCACTTGCCGGTGCTTCAACCCACGCGAAGCCCAAGGCACCCGTCAATCCTGTCGCCACCATTTCACCCACCACGTTGCCAGGCGCAACTGTTGGGGTTGCCTACTCGGCGACACTCACCCAAACCGGAGCAACCGGCACGGTGATCTGGATTGTTCGTGAGCACGAACAGCTTCCGCGTGGCCTCAAGTTGAACCCGCTGACGGGAGAACTCGCCGGCACGCCTCGTGCAGCTGGAACCTCCACGTTCCACGTGGTCGTTCGAGGCAATGGCAACAAGGGAACTGGCACCGCACAGATTTCCCTCACGGTCAATGGAGGACC
>CAIQUD010000011.1 GCA_903874965.1 uncultured Actinomycetes bacterium
CCAATAATCCCTGGGCTCAGGATTGAGCCAATAGACGTGTCGAGCCTTCTCGGCAAGGTCTGCAACCACCCACGCTTCGCTTGCGTGGTAGTTGTTCCGAGCATCACCAAGGATTAACACCGTTGCCTTCTTGGTCACTTCCTTGCCCCACCGGTCATGGAACGATCGGAGCGCATGCCCGTAGTCGGAGTGTCCATCGAGGTAGACGACGTCTGCTTCGGTATTGATTCGGTAGACCGCTTCCGCGGGGTCGTCAACGCCATCGAAGAATCGCGTCACCTCATCAATGCCATCGATGAACACAAAGGATCGGACCTTTGAGAACTGCGAACTAATGGCGTGCACGAGATGCAACGTGAAACGAGCAAAGGAAGCAACTGATCCGGAAATGTCTGCGATGACGATGATTTCTGGCTTTGAGGGTCGCGGCTTTTTGAACCTCGGATCAAGTGGCACGCCACCGGTTGAGAGACTTCGTCTGACGGTTTGACGGACATCGAGCGCTCCCCGCTTTCCATGCCTTCGACGCCGGGCAAGCCGGACCGCCAACTTTCTTGAGAGCGGCTGGAGAACTCGACGCAACACCACCAACTCATCTTTGGTTGCGTGCATGACGTCAATATCTTCGGGCAGAGGCTTTCGAACAGACTTTGCCAGCGCTTCAGTGCCTCGATCTTCGACAAGCCGCTTTCGAATTTCTGCCTCGACGGCCTTTTTTACACGCTCAATTCGGCGTGCGATCTCTGCCTTCAAGAGGCGATCGTCCAGACTCTCAGGCTTGACGCCCTTTTCGAGACGTTGCTGATCCAAGAGTTTTGCCGTCACGCCCTCAAGATCAAGATTTCGAAGGGTCCGATAGAGGTAGTAAGTCCCGCCGACTGGTCGGCCTGGCTCCATACCGGCGAATCGATTCACCGCTCCTTGAGCCACCATCCGAAGCAACGTCGCGTCTTGCGACAGGAGCGCCTTCATCAGTAGTTCGGCCAGCTCCTCAGGCGTGAGGTCGCTGCCTCCCCCACCTCCTTGACCTTTCAGGTTTCCTTTGCCTTGAAGTTTCGTCGGAGCACCCTTCGGCGTGCCGTCATCATCCAACTCAAGATCGAGGTCAACATCGCTGTCCTCGTTTCCGAGGTCATCTCGCATGGCAAAGAAGACCTCGAAGGCGAGATCAAATGCGGCGTAGTGATCGTCAGACTTGACCATTGTCGCCGCGAGAGCTGCTTTCAAGGTGGCTCGATCGCTGAGCGAGATGTGATGCATTGCCTCGGCCGCATCGAGGTGTTCAGTGAGCGACACCGGCAGCCCTGCTGCCCGCAACTCCACCACGAAACCCGAGAGCAGATCGAGCACGGCTCAGCCGACCACGTTGAGCAGATCCTTGCGAGCCCGCTCAATGTCGCTCTGGTACTTGAGGAGAATGTGCAACGTCTCTTTGGCAGCCTCGGCATCAATGCTCGTCTTGCCAAGGAGCACGAGTGTTCTCGCCCAGTCAATGGTTTCAGATACCGATGGAGCCTTCTTCAACTCGAGGGTTCGAATCGCTCCAACGAGTCGGGCAACTTGTTCGGCCAACTCGGAGGAAATACCAGGGACGCGAGCTTCAATGATGGCTCGCTCCCGCTCAATCTCCGGATAGCCAATGTGGAGGAAGAGGCAACGCCGCTTCAACGCCTCGGAGAGCTCGCGTGTGTTGTTCGAGGTGAGAAACACCAAAGGAATCTGCGTTGCCTTGACCGTTCCGAGCTCTGGAATTGACACCTGAAACTCGGACAAAATCTCGAGCAACAGCGCCTCGGTCTCAAGCTCAACTCGGTCGACCTCGTCAATGAGCAACACGACTGGGTCGGTTGCCTTGATGGCCTCAAGGAGCGGCCTCGTCAGCAGAAACTCCTCAGAGAAGATGTCCTCTTCGAGTTCATGCCAAGAATCCGCCGTGACGGGAGCACCCTCGCCTTGCTGACCTGCCTGAATACGGAGCAACTGCTTCCGGTAGTTCCATTCGTAGAGTGCCTTGCCCTCATCAAGTCCTTCGTAACACTGGAGTCGAATGAGGCGTGCCCCCGTGATCTCGGCAATGGATTTCGCCAGTTGGGTCTTACCTGTACCTGCTGGTCCTTCAACGAGGATCGGCTTGCGGAGACGGTCGGCCAAGTAGGCAACCGAACTAATCGCGTCATCGGCCAAGTACTGCACTTCACCGAGTCGAGCACGAACGCTCTCCGGACTCTCGAACTTTGGCGTTGAAGAATCGGTGAAACCGAGTTCCTTATCGCTCGCAGTGGTGGTCACGTACGTACCTGCCCTTCTCCTCTGAGGATCCACTTCGCAGTGGTCAATTCTCGTAGTCCCATTGGTCCACGCGCGTGGAGCTTCTGAGTTGAGATACCAATCTCGGCGCCAAGGCCGAGTTCTTCGCCATCGACAAACCTCGTCGACGTATTCACGACAACTGCGGCTGCATCAACGGTTCGACAGAACGTTGCCGCTGCCGTCAAGTCTTCAGTCACAATTGCTTCCGAGTGCCCGGTGGAATACCTCCGGATGTGGTCCATCGCCGCTTCGAGGTCATCGACCACTCGAACCGCCAAGATCAAGTCCGAAAACTCAGTCGCCCAATCTTCTTCAGTTGCGGCAACCGCTCTCGGAATGCGTGCCACCGTTTCTGGACATCCCCGAAGTTCAACGCTCGCAAGTCGTTCCGCAACCGCCGGCAAGAACGTGGCGGCGAGGTCGCGGTGAACGAGAAGCGTTTCGGTCGCATTGCAGACCCCGGGACGCTGAACCTTTGCATTCTCCACAATGGCCAAGGCCTTCTCGAAATCAGCCGCTCGATCGACATAGGTGTGGCAATTGCCATCCCCATCCAAGATGTAGGGCACCGTGGCGTGCTCACGCATTGAGGCAATGAGCGACGGTCCTCCGCGTGGAATGAGGCAATCAAGGTAACCGCGAAGCCCCATGAACTGCTTTGCTGTCTCGTGGCTCGAATCCTCAACAAGGCTCACCGCATCAACGGGCAGTCCAACGGCCTCGAGGCTGGCTCGGAGCACACCAACAATGGCCACATTGCTCCGTTGGGCCGTCGAGGACCCACGAAGGAACACCGCATTGCCTGACTTAATACAGAGACCAGCAGCGTCGGAGGTCACGTTGGGCCGATTCTCGTAGACAATGCCGATCACGCCGAGTGGCACCCGGATTCTCGACACTTCAATGCCATTCGGACGACGCCAGCCATCAACGACCTCACCAACGGGATCTGGGAGCCCTGCCACCTTGCGAAGTCCCGCTGCCATTGACGAGATCCGCTCAATGGTGAGCCGAAGGCGGTCAGCGGCTGCCGGCGTCAATGAGGCGGCGTGGTCCTGTAAATCAGCAACATTTGCCCGGAGAATTTCCTCAGCATGTGCCTCAAGCTCATCGGCGGCAAGCAGGAGGAACGCATCTCTCGTCGCTGCGGAAGCAATGCTGACGTCTCGACTCGCATCTCTCACAAGACGCGCTTGGGTCTCGAGCGGAGAAGTCGACATACGCCCAATCTAGTTCTCGGCGAGTGTGAGCAGAATTGATCAGCCGAGGACAACGAGGTCATCGCGGTGAATGACCTCGGCGGCGATTGATGGCGGCAGGTCATTCGAACGTCGACCAATCCACGTTGGCGCATCGCTCGCGGCAACATTGATGAGTCCCTTGGCAACGAGACCATTCTCGTCGTGGACTTCAACCGGGTCGCCTGCGACGAAGGAGCCGTCGATTCCCGTAACGCCAGCCGCTAACAGCGATCGTCCGCCTTCTCGAATGGCTTTGGCTGCTCCCTCGTCAATATGGAGCACACCCTGCGGCGTGAGGGCAAAAGCAATCCAAAGCTTGCGAGACGACAGAGTCCTCTCACCAGCCACGAACTTTGTGCCGACCCCCGCAACACCGTTCAACGCATCACTGACGACATTTGCCCGCTCTGCTTCGGCAATGGTGGCGGCAATGCCCGAAAAGGTCGCCATCTTCGCTGCGGCGAGTTTGGACGCCATTCCGCCAGAGCCCACGGTTGATTGCGTCCCCGTCGCTGCACGCTCGAGCGCTTCGTCAATCTCACGAACAACCGAGATCAGTGACGCGTCCGCGTCCACTCTTGGGTCTGCGGTGTACAAGCCCTCAGTATCGGTGAGCAGCACGAGGTGATCTGCGCCAACCAATTGAGCGACCAGCGCAGCCATGCGGTCATTGTCGCCAAAGCGAAGTTCTGAATCTGACGTCGCATCGTTTTCGTTCACAATTGGCACGACGCCAAGTTGCCGCAGCTGTTCCAACGTTCGGCGCGCGTGGAGATACTGCTGCCGGTGACCAAAGTCGAGCGAATTGAGCAGCACTTGGCCGCAAATGATGCCTTCAGCTTCGAGGGCCGCTTCCCAAGCGGCCATCAGACGATGCTGCCCAACCGCTGAGGCCGCTTGCAACACCACGGTGTCCTTCGGTCGCTCGGCCCCCTGGGCAAGGGTCGACCATCCAAGAGCAACCGCTCCTGAGGTCACGAGCACGACGTCGGTTCCAGAGGTTCGGAGGACGGCCACCTGGCGAGCGATTGACGAAAGGAGATGTCCATTGACCGTTCCAGAGGTCGTCGTAACGCTGGACGAACCGATTTTCACGACAACGACGGTCACGTCGAACGTTCCTTTCTTGTCTTGCGACGAGACCTCCGTTCAACGTCCATCGCTGCATCAATGGCCGCAGTTGAACCGGCTCGATACCAGGTGAACGAAAACGATCCAATGGTCACTTCATCGCCATCTTTCGCCCCAGCTCGGACGAGCAAGCGATCAATGCCCAACTTTTCCAATCGACGGACCACTTCGTCCATCGCTGCAGGATTGGAGAGATCCGAGAGCCCAACAGCGCGTTCGGCTTGTCGACCAACCAGCAGCCATCCCCCATGTCCATCAGGTTCGGCAGATGCCTGCTCGGCAACTGGCCGGTGAATGACGATTTGGTGATCGGCATCCCGTTCGGCCTCAATGACTCGAGCGCTGTCGACGAGCGTTGCCAATGAGCTCAGGAGTTGGTCGAGGCCCTGATGGGTCGCCCCAGAAATCGCAAAGGCAATGGGGGCGTCTTCATAGTCCTCTTCAAAGGCAAGGTCGGCCTTTGAACCAACGACCAACGACGGTCGTTCCAGCAACTCAGGAAGATACTGGCCGAGCTCTTGGCGCAACACCTCCAGCTGACGAGATGGACTCTCGGGGGCTTCCTCACCAAGATCAAGCAAGAACAACAGGACGCGAGCGCGTTCAATGTGACGAAGAAACTCAAGGCCCAAGCCCTTGCCCTCGGCAGCCCCTTCAATGAGTCCTGGGATGTCGGCCATGACAAATTCGGCCTTAGGTGTTCCATGAAGCGGCCAGCGGACAACACCCAAATGGGGTTCAAGCGTGGTGAAGGGGTAGTTGGCAATCTTGGGCTTTGCCGCAGACACCGAAGAAATGAGGGTGGACTTTCCAACATTGGGGAAGCCAACGAGCGCCACGTCAGCCATCAGCTTCAGTTCAAGGTTGCACCAGCGCTCTTCACCGTGTTCACCTTGCTCAGCAAAGGCCGGCGCACGCCGTGAGTTCGAGAGGAACTTCGCGTTGCCATGACCGCCTTTGCCACCTTCGGCAATCCGAAAGCGGTCGCCATGACTGACGAGGTCGACGAGTTGTTCACCTTCGAGCGTCGACACGACGGTGCCAACAGGAACTTTGACGGTGATGTGCTTTCCGCTGGCTCCGTGGCGCTTCTTCCCCATTCCGTGGTCACCAGATGTCGCCGCACGGTGTGGGTGATCGCGGAATCCGAGAAGACTTGCGGTATTGCGATCGGCCTCGAGCCAGACATCGCCCCCGAAGCCACCATCACCCCCGTCTGGGCCACCTTCAGGAACGTGGGCTTCCCGGCGGAAAGAGACCGATCCTGCGCCACCATCCCCGGCCTTGGCATGAAGTTGGGCCCTGTCGACGAAGGATGACATGCCCTCAGCCTAGAAGTCTCTCCCCAATCGGCTGGACTTCGGTGCCAATGAAGAGCATTGCGGCCAATTCGTCGCTGACGGTGACGACTCCAGATGCCCCCTCGAGGCTCCGCCCCAATGGGCCTTGACGGACCTCCACGACCCGACCCGGAATTGCCGACGCTCGCTCGAGTGCCGACATGATTTCGACATCCTGCTCGAGTGCTTCAGAAATCCTTAGGAGCTCCACGGTGCCATCTCCAACAAATCCCAGGAGGGATCGCTCCTCTCGTCGAGGTCTTGGTGTCGCTCCAGGAATGGCATTGCCATGCGGACACGTTGCCGGGTCACCAAGGAGCTCAATGAGTTTTGCTTCAACTTCTGTAGAGATGACGTGCTCCCAGCGACCGGCTTCACTGTGCGCTTTGTGCCACTCGAGACCAATGACATCAACGAGGAGACGCTCGGCAAGGCGATGGCGTCGAATAACGGTTGTGGCAAGGGCCGCACCAGTGTTCGTCAGGCTGATGGTTCGCCCCGAGCGCTCCACCAGGCCATCAACTTCCAATCGGTCAAGCATCTCTGACACGCTCGGGGCAGAACGGCCCAGGCGCTCAGCAACTCGAGCAGCAATCACGGCAGTGCCTTCTTCGCTCAAGGCATAGACCGCTTCCAAGTACTCCTCAACGGGAGTGTGGTAGCCAGATTCAGTCAAGACCCACCTCGCTCGCCGTGGCGTCAACTTCCTTGAGCAACGCTCGGCTCGCCGTGCAACCATCATCACCTGCGTTCGGAAACCTGCCGAACTGCCATGCGCTGGAAGTCTGCACCGATGCCTCCTGTTGAACCGAACGAGCACCACCCTACCGACCCCTCGGCCGACCCGAACAGGGCCAAAAAGGGTCGAGCGTTCGAGAATCCCCCATTTACCTTGGAAATGCGGTAACAATGGATCTGCACAAGGGCGGACTGTTTGGTCCCCACGAACAAGGAGAGTTCAGATCGTGAACAAGAGCGAGCTGATTAGCGCGATTGCAGAGAAGACCGAGATGACGCAGAAGGCGGTCGGAGATGTCATTGCCGAATTCGAAAACGTCGTCACCGCTGCCGTCGTCAAGGGTGACAAGGTTGCCCTCACCGGCTTCCTGTCAATCGAGCGGGTTGAGCGCAAGGCTCGCACTGCACGCAACCCTCAGACCGGCGAGGCCATCAAGGTCGCTGCGTCGAAGGCTGTCAAGGTGAGCGTTGGAGCGAAGTTCAAGGCAGCCGTGAAGGGCGCCAAGAAGTAGTTCTTCTCTCAACAACCAGTTGTATGAACAATCCCCCTGCTTCGGCAGGGGGATTGTTTGTTGTTGCCGCTTCACGAGCGCTCACGTGCACAAGATGCACGTTGTCCGAGAAATGCGCAAATGCCCCCGCCGAAGCGAGGGCATTTTGCAGAAACTTGAGTACTTCAGCGAACGAAAGTTATGCGCTCACTGGCAGAACGTCGACCAAGCGACGCCCGTTGCGTTGTCCGAACTTGACGGCGCCAGGCTGGAGGGCGAACAGGGTGTCGTCCTTGCCAATACCAACATTCAGTCCTGGGTGGAACTTGGTTCCACGCTGGCGAACAATGATCGATCCGGTCGTAACCGTCGTGCCGTCAAACACCTTGACGCCGAGTCGCTGTGCATTTGAATCGCGGCCGTTCCTTGTTGAACCGCCACC
>CAIQUD010000012.1 GCA_903874965.1 uncultured Actinomycetes bacterium
CCTACGGTTGCGGACCAGCGCCGGAATTTGACCGGCTTCCCCTCACCACTTCGGTACAGCCGCCGCAGGCTACCAGAGGGTAAGACGGCGGGAGAAGGTCAACCCTTGGGTTGAGGCCTCCAGAACGTTAAGAGCAGCGCCGCAGCGCCGAGTGATCCCGGCACGATGGTCAACAGCAAGTTGATGGTCGGATTCGAGAACCACCCAAGGGCTCGATCGAGTGACCATGCGCCTGCCCCGGTGCAACCAATGCCGATTGCGACCACGATGATCGTGAGCACGTACTCATAGCCTTCACCAGGCCGAAAAATGAAGAAACCATTCTTCAGGTGATTGGTGATCAGCGCGACGAGCATGACGCCAAGTACTCCAGTAGCTGCCAGCGGCGTCGCAATACCCAACAACAACATCAGCCCGACGGCGAGCTCGGTCAGGCTTGCAGTCCACGCATGCAAGACGCCTGGCTTCATGCCAAGAGACTCGAACCAGCCGGCCGTCCCCTTGATCTTTCCGCCGCCGAAGACGTGGTTGTAGCCATGGGCGAACATGACGATGCCAATGATGCACCTGATGGCGAGGAGCCCAAAGCTCACTGCCCCCGGCTGCTGACTAAGTGTTGATCCGAGCACGGCATTCCTCCTTGCGGACGGTCATCAACCTAATCGTCGAGGGAGCGACTCCAGTGGACGGTCTAGGGCTAGCGTGGCGGCGTGCAAGACGAGGCTCTTACCGATCTACCCGGAGTTGATCTAGGCCTCGTCGAGGCCTGGATGGATGCAGCGAGTCTCGGTGAGGGACCTCTTGAATCGGTGAGCTTGCTTGCCGGTGGAACGCAGAACATCCTCGTCCGCTTTGAGCGTTCGGGAGAAGCCTTCGTGCTTCGACGGCCCCCACTCCACCTACGCGAAGCGTCTAATGATGTCCTCCGACGCGAAGCCCGTCTTCTTGAGGCTCTCAACGAAACGGCGGTCCGAGCCCCCCGGCTACTGCTGGCTGATCCCGAGGGATCGGTTCTCGGTGTGGTGTCGTACCTCATGTCCGCCATCGACGGGATCAATGTGTCGAGCGGTCTTCCGAGCGCGTGGGGCGACGACCCAGCAGCTCGCCATCGGATGGGCCTCAGCACTATTGAACAACTCGCCGTGTTGGCATCAATCGATCACGTCGAACTCGGATTGGCTGATTACGGCCGGCCGGAAGGGTTCCTCCAGCGACAGGTCGATCGCTGGATGCGCGAGCTCGCGTCCTATGACGCGCTCGAGGGGTACCCGGGGCCAGACATTCCCGGTCTTGAAGAAGTTGCCGCATGGCTCCCCGCACACCTGCCCACGACACCGCAAATTGGCATCATGCATGGTGACTTCCACCTGGCAAATCTGCTCTTCGATTCAACGGAGCCGGAACTTCTTGGCATTGTCGACTGGGAAATGTCGACGATTGGTGACCCACTCGTCGATCTCGGTTGGCTTCTCGCAACTTGGCCCGGCGAAGGAGCCCTCGCCGTCGGTCCTGCCATGGCGTTCAATGGCTTGGAAGGCTTTGCAACTCCAGCCGAGCTCATTGCGCACTACGCAGAGTGTTCAGGACGCTCCGTTGATGATGTCGATTTCTATGTGGTGCTTGCCTGTTTCAAACTCGGCATCATTCTTGAAGGTACCCATGCGAGAGCATTTGCGGGCCGAGCCGACAAGGCCGTCGGCGATCTTCTCCATGCAATCACGGTTGCGCTCTTTGAGAAGGCACTCAATCTCATTGCCTAGTCTTCGAGTAAACAACCGCCGAGGGGACGCAATGGCGAGATGCGGGTCTTCGTTTTCTGCCGAGATTTCCACCAAATTGTCCATGCCGAACGCTGAGGAGCACCATGCCAATTGATTTCACGCTCGACCCCGCCACGGAGGCAATTCGACTTCGTGTGCGCTCCTTCATCCAAGACACCGTTCTTCCAGCGGTCCGTGACTTCGATGACGAAGAAAAGGTCACAACCCGTGAGGAGTACTTGACGACGATTTTTCGTCTTCGCCAAAAGGCAAAAGACGAAGGGCTCTGGCTCCCTCACATGCCCAAGGAATGGGGCGGCATGGGTCTAGGACACGTTGATCTCGCCATGGTGCAATCAGAGGCGGCAAAGACCCGACTCGGGCCCTGGATCCTCAACTGCCAGGCACCCGATGAGGGAAATATGCACACCCTGCTGCACTGGGCGACTGACGAGCAAAAGGAGCAGTATCTCCGCCCGCTCCTCGATGGAAAGGTCATGAGTTGCTTCGCAATGACCGAGCCAGAGGTTGCAGGTTCTGATCCAACACTCATTCAAACGACCGCCGTGCAAGACGGCGAGGAGTGGGTGATCAATGGACACAAGTGGTTCATCTCGAATGCACGCCGAGCGAACTTCGCGATCCTGATTGCTCGAACTGAGCTCGATGTTCCTCCAGGCGCACGTGGTGCCAACACAGCATTCCTCGTCGACATCCCATCTGAAGGTTGGACGGACGTCCGCGAAGTTGAGACGATGCACGGCTCGACAGGCCACTCAGAAATCCGCATCACGGACCTCAGAGTCCACGAGTCGAAGATCTTGGGTGGAAGAGGAAACGGGCATCGCCTCGGTCAATACCGCCTCGGACCAGCTCGACTTGCGCACTGCATGCGTTGGATTTCTCAGGCGGAGACCGCGCTCGACATGATGGTTGATCGCTCACTCAATCGCTACAGCCACGGATCGCTCCTGGCCGAAAAGCAGGGAATTCAGTGGATGATCGC
The DNA here is from genome assembly GCA_903874965.1 of uncultured Actinomycetes bacterium. Lineage (GTDB taxonomy): Bacteria > Actinomycetota > Acidimicrobiia > Acidimicrobiales > RAAP-2 > CAIQEU01. Next base: position 2,767 of record CAIQUD010000012.1, read on the forward strand.
CGACTCGGCCATGGAGCTCTACCAAGGGAAGCTGATGGTGCTCCACGCTGCTTCGAAGATCGATGCAGGCGTCGATTTCCGCACTGAAGTTTCCATGGCAAAACACTTCGTCGCTAATGCACTCAACCGAATTATCGATCGAGCCATTCAAGTTCATGGGGCCCTCGGTTACTCAACGGATACCCCCCTTGCCAACATGTACCAACACGCTCGATGGGCTCGTTTCGCCGATGGGGCAGATGAGATTCACCAGATGAGAATCGCTCAGAACGCGATCGCTGCATTCCGAAACCATGGAACAACGAGAACCGCCACCGGCGATCTCCCAATTTGAACGGAGCAATCATGACGAACCTTCAAGCCGGCCAGGTGGCCTTTCTTACTGGCGCTGCGAATGGCATTGGTGAAGCCGTAGCGCGACGTTTGGCTGCTGCTGGGCTCAAGCTGAGCCTCTCCGATGTCGACGACGTTCGCGGTAAGGCGTTGGCCGACGAACTTGGAGCGCACTACATCCACTGCGATACGTCAATCCTTTCTGACAATGAAGCAGCGATTGCATCGACGATTGAACAATTTGGGTCACTTGACCTTGCCTTTCTCAACGCCGGCATTACCTCGGGATGCGGCATCGAGGGTGACTTCGACCTCGAGCGATACCGAAAGGCGATGGGCGTCAACCTTGATGGCGTGGTCTTCGGTGTCCACGCTGCCCTCCCAGCGTTGAAGGCCAATGGTGGAGGACAGATCATTGCAACCGCATCCATGGCTGGAGTTGTTGCGGTCCCGTTTGACCCGTTCTATGCCGCCAATAAGCACGCCGTTGTGGGTCTCGTCAGATCCCTGGGCGTCACGCTCAACCCTGCTGATGGTGTCCGGGTCAATGCCCTTTGTCCCTCATTTGCCGCAACCAACATCATTGAAGCCATCAAGCCCTTCCTTGAAGAGACCGGATTCCCAATCCTTCCTGTCGAAAAGGTGGTCGATGCGTTCGAGATCATCGCCAACTCGACGACCACGGGCGAGTGCTACTACGTGATCGTTGGCCGTGAGAGCGAGCCATTTCGGTTCCGCAATGCTCCTGGCGGGCTGCTCGGCTGATCTTGCTGAGGGGCTCTGCGCCCGCAGTACACTCGATACGACCTACACAGGGAGGCCCACATGGCTACTTCGAGCGATCTCGTCCAAGAACTCACCGCATGGCTTACCGAGAACTGGGATCCAGACCTCACCGTTGGCGAGTGGTGGGACAGGCTCGGCATGTCCGGCTGGGCCGCGCCCTCCTACCCGACCGACGCGTATGGCAAGGGCCTGAGTCGCGAAGACTCCGTCAAGGTGCAGCAGACCATTGCGGAGTTTGGTGCGCTTGGTGCTCCTGGTGGTCTTGGACTACTCCTCGCCGGTCCGACGATCGCAACCCACGGAACTCGCGAGCAAAAGGATCTCTACCTCCCTGCGATCGTGACCGGAAAGGCCGCGTGGTGCCAGCTCTTCTCCGAGCCAGGTGCGGGCTCTGACCTTGCTGGCCTTGGAACCAAGGCAATCAAGGACGGCGAGGAATGGTTGGTCAACGGCCAGAAGGTGTGGACCTCCGGCGGAAAGCTCGCCGACATGGGCATGCTCATCGCGCGAACAGATGTCAACGTTCCAAAGCACCAGGGCATTTCGTACTTTGCTTTCGACATGCACCAAGACGGCGTCGACATCCGACCGCTTCGTGAAATGACGGGACAAGCACTCTTCAATGAGGTGTTCCTCACCGACACGACGGTTCCTGACGCTGCGCTCATTGGTGGCTTGAACAATGGTTGGGCTGTTGCCAACACCACGTTGGCATTCGAGCGGGCCGGCCTCGGCGCTGGCGGAGGCAATGAATCCGGTGGTGCGGCACAACCAGGAACAATTGCTGGCGACCTCGATCGTCGCGTTGGGGACTTCGTCTCGAGCGGAGGCCGTCGACGTGCAGGTGGCCCTGGAGGCGTCGGTGGCCTGACGGCACTCTTGATCCAACAGGCAAAGCAAACTGGACAGTCTGCTGACGCAGGCGTCCGCCAGAACTTGGCGCAGCTCTACATCATGAATGAAATCGCTCGGATGAACAATGCGCGCTCGAAGGGTATGAAGTCGAAGGGCCAAGACATTCCAGGACTCGGCAATATTGCCAAGTTGTCCATGAGTCGAATTTTGCGGCTAGCCCGCGACACCGGTTTCTCACTCCTTGGTCCGGCTGGAACGGTCTTTGCCTACAAGTCCGATGAGCGAGAGGCAGGCGAAGAGTTCGGTGGACCATTCGCTGCCTCAATCATCTCGCTCGGCCTCTTTGCCCAAGGTCCTCAGATCTACGGTGGCACCGACGAAATTCAGCACAACATCATTGGCGAGCGCGTCCTTGGGCTGTCAAAAGAGCCGAACAATGACAAAGTGACGCCATTCTCCGAATTGCCGAAGAACGGTTGACGTTTCCTGAACAAGTTGTTCGGCCCGAACGGTTCGTCCGTCTGTGCTGTGCTACGCGTTGAGGATGCATTTTCGTCAACTTTTCCCCCTGCTGCTTGTTGCTGCGGGCGCATCAGCGTGCGGTGGGAACGGCATCGCCGGATTGACCGGAAATGGTTCAATTCCAACGCAACGTGAAGCAGCGATTGCCGACTGCACTGGCCACCGAAATGTTCGACCAGTAACCATCGTCCTTTCATGCGCTGACGGCAATGCACTTGTCAGTCACGCCACATGGAGCGCATGGGGCAAAGAGAGTGCAACCGGAAGAGGAGTTTTGAGGCAGAACGCCTGTCGTCCCACCTGCGCGTCAAGTTCCTTTACCTCACGAGAGGTCCTGCTTTATGCGACCTTGCCATCTGGTCCGTCGGCCTCCCCATCGTTTACCTCACTCACCGTCACGCCATCAGGTGGCGATGGCATACCGGTGATTTACCGACTGAAGGAGTCCTCATGAGGCGTCTGTTCCTCATTGCTGTTTCGGTAATCGGCTTACTTCCCGTCCTTGGAAGTGGAACCGCTGGAGCGGGACCCGTCGGAGGTGCCTTTGTCGTCTCGTCACCGTTTCCCGGGACAGGCGAGGCCATTGCGTGCAAGTCGACGGCCGCTTGCGTGCTGCTCGGCCAAACGCTCGGGAGAACAGGAGTCCTGCCTCTCGCAGGGAAGTGGTCGCCAACAGCTACGGGGTTGACGAAAAGCCAGCCTCAGTCCCGTTCTCCCATTGGCAATCAGGTCAACGGACTTTCTTGTTACGGAGAGTCCTGCGTTGCTGTTGGTTCCGTCAGCAATGGAGTCACCACGACGGTGCATCGGATTGATGTGCTGACGGCAACTGGTTGGAAATCTTCATTGCTTCCTGCTGCACACCGTGGGGCAAATGCTCTCTATGCCGTCTCCTGCTCCACGCCGACCCTTTGCATGGCGGTCGGCACCGTTGCGACTGGACAACGTTCCTCGCAGACTCATTCGGCAATTGTGAGTTTGAGTGTGAGCCCGCAGGGAGACATCAGCGCTCAATCCTTGACGCATCCGCAGACAGGAACGATTGACTCAATGACCTCGATCTCGTGTCCGATGGCTTCGTTCTGCGTGGCGGTTGGAACGACCTTTGGTGGACCGGGTCGTCAGTGGATGCCCCTCGTCGAAACGTTCGACGGTACGACGTGGAGCCAGCAGTCGGTAGGCGGGCTTGCCTCGGGATACCTCCTCGGTGTTTCATGCTCGTCGCCGACATCTTGTGTCGCCGTTGGATCGACCAATGGCTTGACTAACGCAACGACCCGACCAATCGCCGTTTCCTACAGCGGCGGAAAGTGGACTGGACAAATCCTCAATCGGAGTGGTGTCGCCCTCAACGCAATATCCTGTTTCGGACCTCAGGTCTGCATGGCAGTTGGTTCTCAGAGCTTCGGGCTGGCGACGGTGCCACAGGTGTTCTCTGATCAAGGAGGAGCGTGGAACCCCACAAAGATGCCGGCACTGCCCGCAGGATCAAGTGGTGGTGAGTGGCGGAGCGTGACCTGCCTCAATGCCAATCAGTGCCACCTCTTCGGAACAACGACACGACGAGGACAGCCAACAGTGCTGCTTGGAACCCCAACAGGGCCAAACCTTCGAGCCGTGTCGCCATCAACTGGGCCGGTTGCTGGAGGAACGAGCGTGCAACTCCTTGGGATCAACTTCTCTCGGGGCATGACTGTCCGATTCGGGACGACCATTGCCCGGTCTGTCCACTTCCGCTCGAGTCAAGTAGCAACCGTGATCGCTCCCCCGCATGTAGCCGCTGGAGTCGACATCACCGTGACGACGCCGTTCGGCACCTCGGTCATTGCACCGGTGGATGCCTTCACCTACGTGAGCCCAACAGCGCCAGGAACCCTTCCGACCACCTAATCGCTCGGTAGCATCTCGGTCATGGCTGATCTGTCGACGTATTCCAAGCACCGCATCACCATTAATGGGGAAACTAAGAACGTGTTCCGAAAGGGCACAGGACCTTGCGTGATTGTGATGTCGGAAATTCCTGGCATCACGCCATTGGTCCTTGACTTTGCTGACCACGTCGTTGAACGAGGCATGTCGGTGTCGCTGCCGCAGCTCTTCGGCACACCAGGCAAGTCCCCCTCGATGCCCTACGCACTCCGATCGCTCGCACGGGCTTGCGTTTCAAAGGAATTCTCGATTCTCGCGACCGGAAAGGCGAGCCCCGTCACGGTCTGGCTCCGAGGCCTCGCGGCCATTGAACACGAACGATGCGGTGGCCCCGGCGTTGGTGCCGTTGGCATGTGCCTGACGGGTGGTTTTGCCCTCGCGATGATGGTCGATGATGTCGTGGTCGCACCGGTGTTGTCACAACCATCGCTACCCGCTCCGTCGGGTCGAAAGGCTAAAGAGCGCGCCGCAGACCTTGGGGTGAGTTCCTCTGACCTCGTCACCATCAAGAAGCGAGTCGCTGATGGTGCTTGCGTGCTCGGCCTCCGCTTTACCGGCGACAAGATGGTTCCCGCAGCGAGATTTGCGTCACTGCGACGTGAACTCGGCGAAGGATTCATTGGCGTCGAACTTGACTCCTCTGAGGGCAATCCCTACGGGCACCCAACTGCCGCGCACTCAGTGCTTACCGAACACCTCAACGCAGAGGAAGGATCCCCAACAATGGCGGCACTTAACCAGGTGCTCGACTTCTTTCAGGACCGATTGAATATCGCTCGTTAAGAAGGTACGTCCCAGCCGCGCTTTTTTGCTTCGTCTTTACAGGTGGGACAGAGCGGATAGCGCTCAGGGTTGCGATTCGGCACCCAAACTTTGCCGCAGAGAGCCGTGACCGGCGCTCCAGTCACAATTGATTCAACCACACTCGTTCCAACAGGAATGAAGTCGCCCTTCTTTGGGGTGAAGCCTTCCAAGATGATGTGCGAAAAGCGTTCGTGGTCGCCATCATCAAGGACAGGATCGGCGAGGTTCGGCTTGATGGTTTCGAGCGGCATGGTCACGAGATGAGGCTATCTCGCTGTCACTGCGCCCGAACGTCCAAGCCTTGCTCTGAGAGGCACTGCTACCGTCTAACGCCTTACACCTGGGAACTCGGGTGGCTACATCTGCGGCAACCTTCACGGAAGGGGGATCATGATGAGCGCACTTGGACTCGATCTTGAGCCCCTTCGCGTCATTCCAGCATTTCGTCGGCTCTACGTCGCCAGTTTTGTCACTTCATTCGGGAGTCAAGCGACCTATGTGACCGTTGCCTACCAGATGAGCCGTCTCACCCACTCGTACTTGGCAGTCGGGGCAATTGGACTTGCTGAAGTCATCCCAATGGTTATTTTTGGGCTGTACGGAGGAGTGCTTGCGGACGCAATCAACCGAAAACGCCTCATCGTCGGAACCGAACTCGCCCTGACGCTTTGTTCGGCCCTGCTGCTTCTCAATACGTTGCGCGCTGAGCCTTCGGTGTTGGCGCTCTATCTGATCATCGTCGCCCAGGTCATGGCCAATGGCCTGCAGTCACCTTCAACCGACTCCCTCCGCCAACAGGTCGTTCCCCACGAACTCCAGCCGGCCGCCACCACGCTCTCGATGTTTCAACGCACAGTCGCAACCATCGCGGGACCGACGCTCGGTGGACTGCTTGCCGTGTCAATTGGAACGTGGTCGGTGTACCTCCTTGACCTCGTGACCTTCGCTGGATCACTGGTCCTCCTCGTCGGACTCGTCGTGCCTGATCGACTCCAGCCTGCGACGAAGCCTTCGTTCTCGTCGTTGCGAGGTGGCGTGAGCTATGCCATTGGCCGACGAGACCTCCTCGGCACCTACCTCATTGATCTTGCGGCAATGCTCCTCGCGTATCCAATTGCCATGCTTCCCTTTGTGGCAGCTCGCTACCACCAGTCCTGGGCCCTCGGAGCGCTGTATGCCTCCCTTCCGGCTGGAGCGCTCATCGCAAGTCTCACGAGTCGCTGGGCTACATCGGTTCACTTCTACGGTCGAGCAATTGTCATGGCTGCAGCAAGTTGGGGGCTCGGCATTGCGTTATTCGGATGGGCATCGAGTTTGACGATCGCCATTTTGGGCCTCATGGTCGCGGGCTATGCCGATGCAATTAGTGGGATTTTCCGAGGAACCATGTGGAACCAATCCATCCCCAATAGCGTGCGAGGTCGGATGGCAAGCATTGAGATGCTGAGTTACTCCGTTGGTCCGACGCTTGGGCAAACGAGGAGCGGAATCATGGCGGCGACGCTGTCACTCAAGGCATCGATTGTGATTGGAGGACTCGCATGCACCGGCGCCTGTGGAGCCCTCGCAGCGGCACTGCCAACCATGTGGCGATTCGACGTTCGTTCTGATCCGAATGTTGCACTTGTCCGAGAAGAACGCACACGTGACGCGGAGAACGAGTAGTCGAACGTTGAGACGTCCTCACGCGGCAAACTAGTGGGATGCCACGCCGGCGACGCACTCAGAGTCATCGCCCGTTGGCGGTCAATTCGTCGCACTGGCGGAGTGATGGCGCAGCCAAGGCTCGCTACCCGACCGAACGAGAAGCGCGAGCTGCCGCGGCCTATCGAGGCACCGAAGCTGGCTACGCACTATCGGTCTACCAATGTGGATTTTGCAATGGTTGGCACATGGCACGCACAAGGGATAATTGATGTCTCGTCGCCTTGACCGCACTCATGAAGGGTCGTAAGGTGCGTTAATCGGACACTCTGTCCGATTAACGAGGAGCGACCTGTGGCTGACTACGACGTGAATCTGATGGATCCTGAGACCTACGTCAAGGGAGTGCCTCACGAGTATTTCGCCGAGTTGAGAGCAAACCGACCAGTCGAGTGGCGGGAAGAGCCTGGGGAAGCCGGCTACTGGGCAATTGTTGGCTATCACGACTCCGTGACCGTGAATCGCGAGTGGGAATCGTTCTCTTCCTATGAAAAGGGCGCCCTGCCGTTCGATATGCCTGAAGACCAGCTCGAGCAGCAGCGGCTGATGATGCTCAACATGGACCCTCCCCTCCACACTCGGTATCGCCGTCTGGTCAACAAGGGCTTCACTCCCCGCATGGTTCGAGACCTCGAAGCATCGATTCACCATGCAACCGACGAGCTGCTTGACGCCGTCATTGAGTCCGGCAAAGCAGACTTCGTTGTCGACATCGCGGCTGAGCTCCCACTCGTCGTCATTGCCGAACTTCTCGGCGTGCCACGCGAGGATCGACACAGGATGTTCGACTGGTCAAACCAAATGATTGGGAGCCAAGACCCCGAATTTGGTCTCACGGAAGAGATCTCCGCCCAAGCAGCAATGGATCTCTATGTCTATGCATCAGCACTTTTTGCCGAGAAGCGAATCAATCCCCACGAAGACCTCATGTCCGTCCTGACGACGGTTGAAGTCGAGGGCGAGCAACTCAATCAGTTGGAACTTGAACTCTTCTTCCTGCTCCTGACCGTTGCAGGCAACGAGACAACTCGCAATTTGATTTCTGGAGCAATGGCTGCGTTCTTTGAATTTCCCGAGCAATGGGAACTCCTCAAGAACGACCGATCGCTCATGAACTCTGCGATTGAAGAGATGCTTCGCTTCATCACTCCAGTGATGAACTTCCGTCGGACGGCTATGGCAGATGTTGAGCTCAGTGGCGTCACGATTAAGAAGGGCGACAAGTGCATCTTCTTCCACACGTCGGCGAATCGAGACGAGTCAGTCTTTGAGAATGCTCAGGCCTTCGATATCACGCGGAACCCCAATCCCCACATGGCGTTTGGTGGAGGTGGACCCCACTTCTGTCTTGGCGCGAACCTTGCACGGCTTGAGATCAAGATCATGTTTGAGCATCTACTCGACCGGATCCCCGATCTCGTTCAGGCTGGTCCAGTCGAGCGACTTCGCTCGCCCTTTATCAGCGGCGTCAAGCACATTCCGATTTCCTTTACCCCTGGACAGAAAGTCCTCTCGTAGCCCGTCGCCCAACCAACGAACTGCGCGAACAGCGCACTCGAAGTTTGGTCAATGTCGCCCGAAAATGCTTCGGAGCTGCCGGCACCACTGAAGTACCGATGGAAGAAATCGCCGCAGAAGCCGGCATCGCCCGCTCCACCCTCTACGTCTACTTCCCGACCCGGGAACTCCTCCTTCAGGCCGCACTTCAGTCAATGCGAGAAGAACTCGATTTGGAATTGGCAGTTCGTGAAGGCGGCGAGGATCCAATCGAACGGCTCCGAGGAATCATTGAATCCCTTGTGGTCGTGGTCGATCGTGATGTCAAGTTCTTCAGGCTTGTCCTCGCGGCCGAAACGCAAGCAACCGTTGAAGGTGCAGCACTCGGAGCACTGCTCGCAACCATTGGACTCTCAGTGAATGATGCGGTCACGGAAATTCTTGTCAGCGGTGAAGCACAGGGGCTCTTTGCGCCTGGAGCACGGGATGCAGCCGATCTTGTTGGCCAACAGATCTACGGAGCGCTTGCGGTTCGCTCCGGTGAAGTGGCGTTGAGCGAACGGCGAGCCTTCGTCGACCGTATTGTCACCTTCGTGACGAGCGCCCTCGCCTAGCCTCAAGTTGTGGTTTCTCCTCCCGTCCGACTCGTGGCATGACCAGACCATCAACCTCGACCTCGACCTTTGGTGTTTCGCGTCGTGAAGGACATGACGCCAGTTCGTTTTACGGGCGATTCACTACTCCAATAACCTCAAAAGACTCGGATCTCGCAGAGGCTTCGGCCATAGCAGAGGGATGCTTTATCGGCGACTCTCGAGACCTTCATCAACTGCCCGATGCTTCAGTTGCGCTCGTCGTGACGTCTCCGCCGTATTTCGCTGGCAAGGCCTATGAGACCGAACTCGATCAAGAGGGCATTCCAGCCACCTACCTCGAGTACCTCCAACTCTTGAGGGAGGTCTTCGCTGAATGTGCGAGAGTGCTCGAGCCTGGGGGCCGTATGGCGATCAATGTCGCCAATCTCGGTAGAAAGCCATATCGGAGCCTCGCCGCCGACGTGATCAACATTCTCCAAGACGACTTGGGCCTTCTCCTTCGAGGGGAGATCATCTGGCAGAAAGCCAAGGGGGCGGGCGGGAACTGCGCTTGGGGTTCCTTTCGTAGCCCGTCAAATCCAGTACTTCGTGACGTCACTGAGCGGGTCATCATCGCTAGCAAAGGCCGGTTTGATCGAGCAAAGAACGAAAAGGAGCGGGAGGGCGCTGGTCTACCGCATCGGGCCACCATCACCGCAGACGAGTTCATGGCGGCAACCCTTGATCTCTGGACCATTGATGCAGAGAGTGCCACCCGAATTGGGCACCCTGCTCCATTCCCGGTCGAGCTGCCGCGTCGGCTCATCGAGCTCTTCACCTACGAAGGTGACCTCGTCCTTGATCCATTTCTCGGTTCTGGGTCGACCTTGGTCGCGGCCAAAGAGAGCGGTCGCCGAGGAATAGGCGTCGACCTCGATCCTTCCTACGTGGAACTGGCAGCCAGTCGTGTTGCCGCAGCGAGTCCTCATCCCCTGCCCCGAGAGAGCGGCACCTTTCGTGCGACGCTCGAAGACTTCCTCTCAGAACGAGGCGTCGAAGTCCTCACCCCGCCGAAGCGCCCCAAGGCCGCCGTTAGTGCTGACTTCCGAGTGAAAACCGAGCAGCAAGAAGTTGACCTCCTTGTTGTTGGAGGCTGGACGGTCGCACGTTCAGGTCTCGAGTCAACCTCTGCAGTTCTCGAAGTACTTGGCAAGGCAGCCTTGCTGCGAGACGCAGGCGCCTCGACCATCGTCGTCGTCACTCCAGCGCTTCCAGCCCCCTCCTCAGAGTCGATGCGACTTCTTCGATCAGCGGCAGACCTCGTTGCAGTCACGACACTCGACAACCTTCCAACGTTCCTCGACCTCGATCGGAGTACCCCATGACCATTTCCACCTCAATTGATGGGCGAGTTGGGACCATCACGCTCAACCGACCTGAAGCCCGCAATGCCCTTACCGCTGCAATGTTGGCGGAGTTCGAACAGGCGGTCGTCGACTTTGATCGTGACGATGCCATTGGAGCGATCATTCTCACCGGAGCAGACCCGGCATTCTGTGCCGGTCTCGACTTGAAAGACCTCACCAATACCTACAACGGCATTGGTGTCGGAGCTGAACGTCCAAAGGTCGCGCGGCGCGGTCTAAGTGTTGAACGTTCGACGCCAATGCTTGGAGCGATCAATGGCCCAGCGGTGACTGGCGGCCTTGAACTCGCTCTTGGCTGTGATTTCCTCATTGGAAGCCACCGAGCGACTTTTGCCGACACTCATGCTCGAGTTGGGATTCTTCCTGGTGGCGGAATGACCATCAGGCTTCCTGAACTCATTGGCATCAATCGAGCACGGCAACTTTCGTTCACTGGCGCGTTCATCGACGCCGGTACCGCATGTGAGTGGGGATTGCTCAACGAGGTAGTCCCCCACGGAGCTCTCCTCACGAGGGCAATGGAACTCGCAACGCAAATTGCCGAGACCAATCCTTCAACCCTTGCCGCACTTGGCTCGCTCTATAAGGAACTTGCGGGAAGAACCGATGATGAGGCCTATCGAGATGAAGGCCGAGCGAGTCGAAAGTGGATGTCGGAAAAATTCGATGCTCGAGTTTTTGACCGTCAACGTCAAGATCTGATTGAACGCGGTTCAAAACAACAGCGATAACTCGCTTCCTCAGATAATCGCGCCGGATGCGTGGAGGGCAGCAAGCCGATCCTCGCTAATCCCCCAGGCGGAGAGGCCAGCATCAGTGTGTGCACCGGGAGGCGCACCTTGGCTCGTGATCTCACTTGGTGTCCGACTGAACCGAGGCGCTGGTCCGGGTTGAAGCGCTCCACCAATGGTTTGGAAACTGTTGCGTGCAATGTTGTGGCGATGTTGAGCGACTTCAGCGGGTGACAGCACTGGCGTCGTACACGCGTCAGTGTCCTCGAAGATCGCGGTCCATTCGTCCCGAGTCTTCGTCTTGAAAATTGCTGCAAAGCGATCCTTCATCGCCGGCCACTCCGACCGGTCTTGCTGACTCGGCAGGTCATCCGGATTGAGGCCGAGGCCTTCAAGGAGCAGGGCGTAGAACTGGCGCTCGATTGCGCCAACCGCCATGAATCCTCCGTCGCTTGTTTCGTAGACCTCGTAGAAGTGCGCACCGGTGTCGAGCATGTTGGTGCCGCGCTCGTCTTCCCACATACCGGCTGACCGAAATCCAAAGATGAAGGTCATGAGTGAGGCAGCGCCATCGACCATTGCGGCGTCGACGACCTGACCCTTTCCTGAGGTCTTTGCTTCAAGGAGCGCCGCACACATACCGAAGGCAAGGAGCATGCCACCGCCGCCGAAGTCGCCAATGAGATTGAGCGGAGGTACAGGTCGATCGCCCTTTCGGCCAATGGGCCAAAGTGCTCCAGCAATGGAGATGTAATTGATGTCATGGCCCGCTCGATTGGCCAGTGGGCCATCTTGGCCCCAACCAGTCATCCGACCAAAGACGATTCGCTCATTGACTGCCCAGCAATCCTCTGGCCCGAGCCCGAGCCGCTCCGCCACGCCAGGCCGATAACCCTCGATGACCGCATCGGCCGAAGCAATGAGCTCAAGTGCGAGCGCTTTGCCCTCTGGATGCTTCAAGTCAATGCCGACAGACGGACGACTTCGTGCGCTGACGTCGTACCACGAGTCCGTTGGCGAGGCACCGCCCGCAGAACGTTCGAGCCGAATGATCTCCGCCCCAGCGTCAGCTAGCAGCATGCAGGCATAGGGAGACGGCCCAATCCCTGCAAGCTCAACGATCTTGATGCCACTCAGTGGTCCTGACATGAAGCCTCCTTCGACCTCGCCATGATGCCACTCAAGGAGAGGGTGGGGACAATCAATCCCTTCATGCCCTCAAGAGGTTCGCGGCTATTCAGAGTTCGGCAACACCACGATTTCGTATTCAGGGTTGAGAATGACTGCTTCGCCATGCTGAGCGCCGACCACTCCAGTGACGAGGAGCCGGGTGCCTCGTTCAATACCTGGCACTGATGGGCGCCCCATGAAGACCACGGTGATGGAACCGGTGGCATCGGCAACGACGCAACGTGCCTCTCGACCTCCATTGCGTCGATCAATCGTTACGGAACGAACCCGACCAGCAATGGTTGCGCGCTGACGAAGTCGAAGATCTCCAATGGCTTCGGTCCCTTCCGCTCGACCTTCGAGTTTTCGGTCAGCATCAAGGTGTGGACCCTCGCGGAGTCCCCCACGTTGAACGTCAGGGATGGCGACCTCTTCACCGCTCGTTACCAAGTCATCGCCAGGGCTGAGTTGAGCTGTTGCGAAGTACGGGATGATCGTCGCGGCCGTTCTCGGGATGTGCGAGACGGCCTTTGCCATGGCATCGGCTGTCCGGTCATGCACCAATCGACCAAACCGTGACTCGAGACCACGCCTCGGAAAGATCACCATGCAGAACACTTCGAGGTCTCGGCAGATATCTGCGACGAGCGCCAATGCCGCACGATCAAGGCGACGGTCCTCACACTCAACCACTTCCAAATTGACCCCACGAATTGCCGCATTGGGCTGGCTCCAGAGGTTCACCAACTTCGCGGTTACCCGGGGGTCAATGTCAAAGTGCACTGCTCGAACTGAACTGATGGGCAAGGTTTGGCAGTACTGCAAGGCCCGTTCGGTCGCCATGTCGAGTTGATCAACGAAGATCACCACTTGGTTGGTTCTCACCATTCGAGACGTTTGCAAGGCTCCTGCTGCGAAGGCTTGGTCTTCACGTCGGTAGGAGCGCTCGAACCGGATGAGGATGAAGTAGAGGGTTGGTCCAACAATGGCAATGATCCAGGCGCCTTCAGTGAACTTTGCAATGAGAAAGACCAGCACAACCACTGACGCGACAAATGCTGACGCCGCATTGACGGCAACTCCTCGCTGCCAGTGTTCGCCGCGCTCACGGAGATGTCGCGCAGTCAGCCCCGCTCCAGCCAGCGAGAAACCGGTGAACACGCCAATCGCATACAGCGAGATCAGACCATTGACATTGGCTTGAAAAACGAGGATGAGAACGAGGGCAATGACACCAAGAACAAGAATTCCATTGGAGAGCGCAAGGCGGTGCCCTCGTTTCGTGAGTTGTCTTGGGAGGAACCCATCTGAAGCGACATAGTTCGCAAGGAATGGGAATCCATTGAAGGACGTATTGCCTCCCGTGTACAAGATGAGCAGCGTCGCCATCTGCACGGTGAGGAAGATGACGTGACCAAACCCATGGAACCCAAAGACTGCCTGGACTTCTTGGCTTACGACCGTCGGTGTTCCTGCAGCAAAAGGCATGGCGTGCGTCCATGAGGCCAGCAGCGTTGTCCCGAGCAGCAGAAACGCCAAGATCCCTGACATGAAAAGCAGCGTCGTTCGGGCATTTTTGCCTTCGGGCTTCCGGAAGCTTGCAACACCGTTCGAAATGGCTTCAAGGCCGGTGAGTGATGAACCACCATTTGCATACGCTCGCAGGAGTGTCAGGAATGCGAGTCCCATGAGGATCCCCGAGCCACCTTTCCCAAGGTGATGACCAATGAGCAGCGATTCTTGAGGCACGGGAAGAACTGTCAGGGAGCCAGAGAGGTATTGCACCACCCCGGTGACGATGGTGATGGAAAGCATGGTGATGAAGAAGTACGTCGGAAAGGCAAAGTAAGTCCCGGCCTCACGGACTCCTCGAAGATTCCCGATGATGAGCACGAGTACCACCCCAACGGTGATCTCAACAGTGAGCGGTGCAAGCGATGGGAACGCTGACGTCAGTGCTGCAGTCCCTGCAGAGCACTGAACGGCAACCGTCACGGTGTAGTCAATGAGCAAGGCGACGGCAGCAATTTGGGCGATCTTCGGGCCAAAGTTCTCCCGCGCGACCACGTAAGAACCACCCGCTGAGGTGTAGTGCTTAATGACGTCGAGATACGACATCGTCACCAGGAGCAGCACGCCAAGGATCACAAACATGATCGGCACGACCATCGCAAAGGCCGCAAGACCAATGACCGGCGTGAGTTGGGTGAGGATCTGCTCGGCGCCATATGCGGATGAAGAGATGCAGTCCGAGGCGAGCACGCCGAGGGCAATTGGCCGGTTCAGACGTTCACCTTGGAGCTGTTCGGTGACATACGGGGCACCGAGCAGAAGCCGTTTGAATCGATAGGTCAGTGTCTCTGGATACACCCGATCAACATCGGCGTGACTCGTCAACGCCTCTTTTCGATCGGGTACCGAAGGTTGCGTGGTTGTCATAGGAACCAACCTACGAGGGCGACTGTTACGAATCCGTTGTCGGAATGCAGCCACGCGCTAAGAAATCGCTAACGTTTCCTGGGTTTCCCCAACCTGCGAGAGACTTTCGCTGGAGGATCGATGAGCGATCGATGGGATGAATTGAAGCGAGACGGCGCCACTCGCCTGGCGGTGGGTGTGCCATCTCGTCAGCGAGTGGTGTCCGCGGCCATTGCCGCAGTCGTTCTCCTGCCGCTCGTGACGCTTGGACTTAACCAATTCACGAGTTCCTCACCACTTACTTGGGTACTTCCTTGCTACCTCATCCTCGTTGTTGGCCTCGCCGCACGCGGTGGGCTCCTCGTCGGAATTCCCTCAGCGATTGCCGCCACACTCCTGCAGAACTTTTACTTCGTTGAACCAGTGCACACGCTGTCAATCGCTCACTTTGCTGATGTCATCACGCTCGCGACCTTCTTGATGTTCTCGATTGGTGCAAGTGTCATTGTCGAGGTGCTCGAGCGGCGATCACGTCAAGCGGAACGAGCTCGGGCGGAAGCGCAGATCCTGACGAAGGCAGCCGCCACCGTCGCCCTCACTCCCGCAGATTTGAAGCCAGTGTTCGATTCTCTGACAACGATTTTTGATTTGGCTACCGTGGCGCTCATTCATTCATCATCTGGCGCCGTTTTGGTTGAAGCGACCCGCTCGGACGCTGCCCCCGTGCGCGATGCGCCACGGTCATTCACCGTTGATGAAGAGCATCATCTTCTCGTGCAAGGTGGAGATCTCGACGGTGAGGCACAGGCACTGCTTCGAGCATTCTCAACGCAACTTGCGAGTGGTCTTGCTGGCCAACGGGCTGAACGAGAATCTGCTCGTCTTCGAGCATTGGACGAGGCCGAAGAACTGCGAACGGCGCTCCTTCGAACGATTTCTCATGATTTGCGTACTCCTTTGGCCACAATCTCTGCAAACGTTTCAAGCTTGCTTGAACCTGACATTTCCTGGAATCAAGAGTCCGTTGAGGAGTTCTTGCTTGGGATTCAGCGCGAGGTCTACCGGTTGACTGACCTCATTACCAACCTTCTCGATGCCGGAAGGCTGGAGGCTGGCGCTGTTCACCCACAATTGGCAGAGGTCGAACTCGATGAGGTGCTTGCGAGCGCTGTCGAGACTATTGACACCCAAGGCCGCCATCTCGACATCCAACTGCCGGTGGACCTCCGGTCCGTTGAAACCGATCCAGCGCTGCTCGAACGAGTGATAGCGAACCTTCTCGGAAATGCCTGCCAAGCGAGCCCCATTGACCACCCCGTCGAAGTCCGTGCTGACGTCACGCCGGGCCATCTCAATCTTTGGATTGTCGATCGTGGAGTTGGGCTTTCACCCAAGGACGCCGTGAAAGCGCTGAAGCCCTTCGAGCAACTCCGAAGCGATGACCGCGGGTCGGGTCTTGGGCTCACCGTCGTGAATGGGCTCCTCAAGACCTTGGAGGGGGATCTCACCTTCAGCGAAACTCCCGGCGGAGGCCTCACCGTTCGAGTTGGCCTTCCACTCAGGACGTCCAGAGCATGACGCAACATCAAATTTTGGTTGTGGATGACGAAGTGCAACTCGTCAAAGCGCTTCGGAGCAACCTCGAAGCCAGAGGCTACAACGTTGCAGTTGCCTATAGGGGGGACGAAGCGGTCTCGGTTGCCGCCGACGTCAACCCGGATCTCATTGTGTTGGATCTTGGGTTGCCTGGAATGAGCGGACTGCAAGTCCTTGCAGCACTTCGACTGTGGACCGATGCTCCAGTCATTGTCGTTTCTGCTCGCTCTGGCGATCCCGACAAGATCCTGGCACTCGATGCTGGAGCGGACGACTACTTGACGAAGCCATTCTCCATTGGCGAATTGCTTGCTCGAGTGAGGGCCGCCTTGAGGCGAAGAGTGCAAATCAACCTCTCGCCCACCTACGTGACTCCCGACTTTTCCATTGACTTCGCTGCCGGAACGGTTTCGCGGGGTGAGGAGTTCGTGCATTTGACGCCGACAGAGTGGAAGATCGTCAGCCTGCTCGTGCACTCAGAGGGCCGGCTCGTGACGCAACGTCACCTTCTTGACGAGGTCTGGGGCTCGGACTTCGACAACGAGTCGGGCTATCTCCGTGTGCACATGACCCACATCCGTCGAAAGCTCGAACCTCAACCGGCGCAGCCTCGCTATTTCAGAACTGAGCCTGGGATTGGCTATCGATTCCATGGGAATGATTCGCCGTCCGAGTCGTAGGGACTTCGACGGAACTGCTCTGCCGTTTATGCTCGAAGAGTGACGAGCATTCAGCCCAGCCCCCTCCTGCCCCAGCCATTCATCTTTGGCGTCGCAACTGCAGGTTTTCAAATCGAAGGAGGGTACAACGGCCCGAATGAGCCCACCAACAATTGGGCACCCTGGGAAAGCGCTGGACGTGTCGAACCTTCGGGATGGGCCGTTGGTTTCTGGGAAGACTACGAAGAGCATCTCGACCGAGCTGCGGGCATCGGACTCAATTCCTTCAGGCTTTCCATTGAATGGGCTCGATGTTTCCCTCAAGAAGGCATCGTTGATGACGAGGCAGTCCTCCACTATCGGAGCATTCTGAGCGCGATTCATTCAAGGGGAATGACACCACTCATCACCCTCCACCACTTCACTCACCCAGGCTGGCTGCCGGTTGAATTCTGGACGCAACCCGAGTCGCCAGCAACGTTCCTCTCATGGGTCAAGTTCGCCATCTCAACCTTCGGCGATCTCTGTACGCAATGGATCACCTCGAATGAGCTCAACATCTATTCGGTGAACTCCTTCTTGACGGGAATCTTCCCTCCAGGATGGCGAGGAAAGTTCCAAGCCACGATGGCATCCATTGACCACCTCTTGACCGCCCATGTCCTTGCCTACGCAGCAATTCATTCGATCCAACCTGGGGCGATTGTTGCTACCAACAACTACTCCTTGTCGATCTACGAACTTGACCGAATGCCACTCGATCTCCTCATGGCGCGTCGGCAGGGCATAGCGGAATCAGATCTCGCCAAGTGGCTCGAGATGCGGAGACGTCGACACTACGACCTCGTTCCAAAAGGACCGGGGACGATCTACCCCTACCTCGAAGAGGGATTGCGACAACTGACAAGTTCCAAGGTCGATCTCGCCACGGCCCTGCCTCGAGCACGTGCGGCCATTTACGCGAGCGACTACGACTGCACGCTTGATGTTGCCCAACTTGACTACTACGCACCTGTTGCTGCGGAGCACCTTGTTCTTCCGGGAACGCCAACAACTGGAGGGCGAAACACCCTTCCCGCTCGCTCACTTTGGGATGATCGACCGGACCCGGCAATGTTTACGACCTACTGCATCGAGGCACGAGATCTCGGATTACCAGTCTGGGTGGTCGAGAACGGTATGTGCAATCGAGTGGTGAACGGAAGAAGTTTCCCTCGTGCAGATGGCTGGGACCGACCTCGATATCTTCGTGAGAACCTTGGTGCACTCATTGATGCGGCCGCACAAGGGGTGGATGTCCGGGCGTACTTCCACTGGACACTCGTTGATAACTATGAGTGGGGCAGCTACGAGCCACGCTTCGGCCTCTTTGGCTGTGATCGCCCTCGTGGCAACAAGATCTCCGCGCTCGATGCAATGGGGCGGGATAGCGCCGGCGCCTATCGAGCAATCATCGAAGCAATTCGAACAGGCAATGCTTCAGCGCTTGGGCGCTGACATGAAGAGAAGGACCGTTCGAGCACCTGGAAGGGTCAACCTGATCGGCGACCACACGGACTACACCGGTGGCTTGGCGCTTCCAGCTGCGCTCCCGTGGGCAACGACGGTCACCTGGGAAGAAGCACAAAACCGGGTCACCGTCGAGAGCGTCTTCAATGGCGTTGATCACAAAGCGTCGATTGGACTCAACGAAAGCGCAAGCAATGCACCAAGTTGGCTCATCATTGCTCAATTCCTTGCGCGGGCTACTGGGACTGGTGGGCACTTCACCGTGACGTCTGACCTTCCGGTCGGCGCAGGACTGTCTTCTTCTGCGGCCTATACCGTTGCTGTGGCGCTAGCTCTGGGCTCGACAGGCGATCCGTGGCTCATCGCCAAGCATTGTCAGGAAGCCGAAGCAGCAGCTGGCTCGAACGTGGGACTCCTTGATCAAATGGCGTCGCTCACCGGACAGCTAGGAAAGGCAGTACTCCTCGATTTCACCAAGGAACTATTCGAGCCTGTGGAACTTCCAGAAGGAACCGAACTCGTCATTGTTGACTCGACGCAACGACGGAGCCTCGCAAGTTCTGCCTATTCCGAGCGACGGCGTGACTGCGAGGTGATCGAACAAGAACTTGGACCCCTCGCCTCGGCATCTCTTGACCTGGTCGAGGAACTTCACGATCCGCTCCTACGCCGCCGCGCCCATCACGTCGTCTCTGAGAACCTCAGAGTTCGCGCAGCTGTCGAGTCCGCGAGGCGTGGCGACCCTGTTGGATTTGGCCAAGCAATGAACGAGAGTCACAGAAGTCTGGCCGAGGACTTTGACGTCTCCACCTCGACGCTCAACGACCTCAGTGCCGCACTTCGCTCATTGCCCGGAGTCTTTGGCGCGCGTATGACCGGCGGGGGATTCGGAGGTTGCGTCGTCGCGCTCACCGAAACCGGAGTTGGGGCGACCATCAACCTTGGTCTCCCCACATTGGTTGTCGTGCCTGGGGACGGGGCACAAGTGTTGGAAACTGAGTGACCACACGCTTGCGGCTAACCTCCTTCCGGTTCAAGGAGCACGATGAGTTTTGATGATGTCCTCAACGCAAATGCCACGTATGCAAGTGGTTTCGTCGACTCCGGAATGGAAGGCACGGCAGCCCGTGGGCTGGCGGTGCTTACTTGTATCGACTCAAGAATTGACCCACTGAAGATCCTTGGCCTCGAGCCAGGTGACGCGAAAATTATCCGTAATGCCGGAGCGAGAGTTACCGACGATGCCCTTCGTTCGCTCGTTCTCGCCCACAATCTTCTCGGCGCGCATCGGATTTGCGTGGTGATTCACTCCGATTGCGCCATGGCCGAGACAACCGAGGGTGCCGTTCGGTTGAACATTGAGCGTGTCACCGGTGTCGATGCAGGGTCCATGAAGTTCCTGCCAGCGGAAGACCAGATCGAGACGCTTCGAAGCGACCTCGATCGCATTCGAACCTCACCGCTCTTAGCAAAGGTGACTGATCTCGGTGGGTTTCAGTTCAACGTTCGAACTGGCGAACTCCACCAACTGCTCTAGATACGTTCAGGATTTCCCAATCGCGTTGCTTGTCTCAACAAGGCGACGTAGCACTGCGGCTGCCGTTCCACTATCGATCGACGATGCAGCGACCTCGAGTCCATCTTCAACTGAAGACGTGACGCCGGCATCGACCAGTGCCGCCGAAGCATTGAGGAGCACCACATCTCGATGGGGTCCTTGAGCACCGTCGAGTACCGCCCGAACCGCTGCGACATTGACTTCGAGCGATCCACCTCGCAACGCTTCGGGTCCAACCAAGGTGAATCCCAGGTCGCGCGGATCGATCCGACGTTCGTTCAAGGTTGCGGAAGCCCCATCATGGGTAAGTTCCAGAATCGTTGTCGGTCCGGTGAGGGTGATCTCATCCATCCCATCGTCAGCAAAGACAATGCTGGATCGAACCGAGCCGCGTCGGGCAAGAACTTCAGCAACGACCCGTGCTCGCTTTGGATCCGCAACGCCGACCAGTTGCCGAAGCGGTTGCGCAGGATTGGCGAGCGGACCGAGCACATTGAAAATTGTTGGCGTCGCAAGTTCACGGCGAACAGCCCCAACGAATCGCATTGCCGGGTGAAAGCGTTGGGCAAAGCAAAATCCCATGCCGGCTTCGGCAAGGCAGGCTTCGACGCCCTCTGGACCGAGCTCAATCTCAACTCCAAGACCTTCAAGTACATCTGCGGCACCAACCGATGAGGAGATCGCTCGATTTCCGTGTTTGACGACCGGAACTCCGGCTCCAGCGACCACGAAGGAGGCCATCGTCGAAACGTTGATGGACCCACTTCGGTCGCCACCGGTTCCAACGATGTCAACGGCGCCTTCAGGCGCCTGGACCTCTGGTGCGTGCCGAAGGAGCGATGCAACGAAACCATCAACTTCTTCTGGGGTCTCCCCCTTCATCTTCAGTGCGATGAGAAGGCCAGCAATTTGGGCGTCGGTGGCAGAACCACTGAGGACCTCATCAAGGACACTCGTCGCCTGAGCAAAACTCAGATCATTGCGTGAGGTGAGGTGAACGAGGACGTCGCCCCAACCTCCAAAATCAGCTAGTCCCACCAGAGGTCCTGAGCCAAGATGCCCTTGCCGATCAGCCCGAGCTGCACCTGCGAGGTCCCCTCGACAATGGTGAGCTGGCGAGCATCTCGATACCAAAGCTCCGTTGGGTGTTCTTCCATGTAGCCAGCTGCACCGAGCAACTGAACCGCAAGACCAGATGCCCGAACCGCCATCTCTGTGGCGTAGTACTTGGCCATTGACAACTGAGGAACATAGGCCTTGGTGAACTTTCCTTCGTCAGCCAAGCAGGCAGCTCGATACGTCAGAAGTCGCGCAGCTTCAATCTCAGTTGCACACTTGGCGATTTCCCATTGGATTCCCTGGAAGTCCGCAATGGTGCGTCCAAATGCCGCTCGAGCCTTCACGTACTCCGTCGCGTACATGAGGGCACCTTCAGCCAGACCGAGCCCACGTGCGGCCACGATTGGACGCATCGCATTCAGGCCTTCCATCACCAGGCGGAATCCACCGACTTCGCCAAGGACGTTGGCGGCCGGAACGGCCACATCTTCAAGCAGAAGATCGCCAGTGTCGACACCGCGCACACCCATCTTCTTGTCGGTTCGAGGAACCGATACACCGTCCCATTTCCGCTCAACAATGAAGCCTGTGATCGAGCTATGGGCGCGTGAACTCGGCTCACCCGTCTTCGCGAAGACGATGTACCAGTCAGCTTGGGCGACGCCAGACATCCAGCACTTGCGACCATTGAGAATCCAGCCGCCAGGATTTGCCGGATCTGGCGTCGCTCGTGTCTGCATGCCCGCAACATCGCTCCCGGCACCAGGCTCAGAGAGGCCGAATGCGCAGCGCTCTGTGCCTTCTGCAACGCCTGGCAAGTAACGACCCTTTTGGTAGTCAGTGCCAGAAATCATGATTGGACCAGTGGGCAGCCTCGTGAGAAGCAGCATGAGTGCCGCAGTGTTCGAGTACTTCGCGACCTCTTCAATGGCGATGGTGAGGCCTAGGATTCCCGCGCCGGCTCCGCCGAACTCCTCCGGGATACAGAGCGCTAGGAGGCCGGCATCTCGAAAGGCGTCGAAGACATCTTGGGGGTACTCCCCCGACGCATCAATAGCTCGGGCCCGAGGCTTGATCTTGTCTTGGGCAAGCCTTCGGACAGAGTCGCGGAGTTGCTCGAGTTCAGGAGAGAGTGTGAAGTCCATCGCCCCACGCTAGCGGTGGAGACCGAGGGGGTCAGAGCCAGTCGACGTCAGGCAGACTTGCGGCGCTGACGCACCATCCTGCGGCGCTCACGCTCAGTCATTCCACCCCAGACGCCTTCGCGCTCACGGTTGTTCAGTGCGTGCTCGAGGCAGGGTTGCTTCACCGGGCAGGTCTCGCAAATTGCCTTCGCCGGAGCAGAGGCAGCGTCGTCCTCGGAGGCCGGGTAGAAAATGTCAGGGTCGAGGCCCTCGCACGCCGAACGGGTGCGCCAAGAGGTGGTAGTGGTGGTCATGGTCGTGGTCATCTGTTGTGCTTTCAACTCGTGGGTTCCGACAACCCGTTCACCGCGGGACGCGCAAGAACGGAGCGCTTGATTGCGGGAGTCCTATTCTGCCAGACCAGATAGACGCTGTAAAGGGTTCTAGCAGAGATTTCCCTGAGTGCCGTCAAAACCCGGCGACTACTAGTTCATCAGCAGCCGTCATCCGCCCTGCATCCTTGGTAATAAAGGTCGCAGCGACGATTGCAGCGAGTACGAGGGCAATCGAACCACCAAGAAAACCAACTTGGAAACCACGAACCGCAGCTTCATGCAGGAGTTCTGGCCGCAGTTGCCCGGGAGGTGTTCCAGGAGCGGCTGGTGGCCCGTGGAACGTTCCCTTCAGGTAATTCACGCTTGCGGTGTGCGCAAGGGTGTACAGCAAAGAGAGCCCGAGCGCTCCACCGACCTGCTGTGCCGCGTTGAGCGTTGCCGATGCGACCCCAGCATCGTGATGGTGGACGCCGTAGAGCGCAGTTGAGGAGAACGCCACAAACGACAGTCCCATACCTCCTGCAACCAAGACACAGGCGGGAAGGACGTGGGTGAGGTAGCTCGACGTGACCTCGATGTGACTCAGCATGAAGAGCCCCGAAGCACCGGAGAGAAGTCCGAGGACCATGAGGGGACGAGGGCCGACTCTCGGAAGCAACTTTGAACTGACCGTTGCCATGGTGATCACCATGAGGGAGAACGGGAGGAACGAGAAACCAGCTTTGAGAGCGCTGTAGCCAAGAACATCTTGGAAGTAAAGCGTGAGAAACAGGAACATGGCCATCATCCCGGTGCCAACGAGGAACGATGCCAAGAAGGAACCCCCACGATTTCGATTGGTGACAATCCGAAGTGGCAACAACGGTTCCGCTGCTTTGCGCTCGTAGGCAATGAACGCGATCAGGGCAATCACGCCGCCGCCAATGGAGAGCAGCGTCGACGTCCCACCCCAACCGTGGAGCTCTGCGAGGGTAAAGCCGTAGACAAGGGCCCCAAGACCACCCGTCACGAGAATCGCTCCAGGCAAGTCATAGGAGTTTCCATCCTTTGCCACCGATTCGTGGAGCACTGAACGGCCAGCGAACCACGTCGCAATCGCGATCGGGACGTTGACGAGTAGACACCAACGCCAGTTGGCATATTCAGTCAATAGCCCGCCCGCAATGAGGCCGATAGCGGCTCCACCACCAGAAATTGCGCCGTAGACACCAAATGCCTTGGCCCGTTCCTTTCCTTCGGTGAAGGTGGTGGAGAGGATGGAAAGGCCGGCAGGTGCCATGAAGGCGGCAAAGGCTCCTTGGAGTCCACGTGACGCAAACAACATCGCCCCATTGGTTGCAAGCCCACCAATGGCCGAACTCGCCGCAAATCCGAGGAGACCGATCAGAAAGATCCTCCGTCGACCGAGGTAGTCCGAAACACGTCCTCCAAGAAGCAGAAGGCTGCCAAAGGCAAGTGTGTAGGCCGTCACGACCCACTGTTGGGACGTCGCGGGAATTCCAAGGTCGAGACTCGCTTTTGGCAGTGCGATGTTCACGATCGAAGAGTCGAGAACCATCATCAGCTGCGCCGTCGCAATGATCGACAGTGCTTTCCAGCGCTTTGGGTCGAGAGTGAGTTGATCGACAGACATAGAGGCTCCACGAGGCATTGGGGGGACCCTTGCAGGTTAACGGTGAGCCCTCTCGGTCCAACCCCTCGTTGTGGCAGGCTGAACGAACGTTCACGAACAGGATGATGATGGCTGCCTCGGACAGAAAAACCGCCCTCGTAAACCTCAGCACCAAGCACTTTGACGTGCTGGTGATTGGCGCCGGCATGACCGGAGCTGGCATCGCGGTCGATGCCGCTGCTCGAGGTCTCTCTGTGGCGTTAGTTGAGAAGATGGACATTGCCGCAGGCACTTCGTCAAAATCCTCGAAGCTTGTCCATGGAGGGCTGCGCTACCTTCAACAACGCGAGTACCGGCTTGTCTACGAGAACCTCTACGAGCGGCAACGACTGCTTGAGAACGCGCCACATCTGGTCTCACCATTGCCATTTCTCATTCCATTGTTCGGAAAGAACGGCATCGTTTCAAAGACGGTTGCTCGCTCCTACGCGACAGCGCTGTGGCTCTATGACTTGACGGGCGGACTCCGGATTGGCCAGCGTCATAAGCGAATCACGAAGGATGAGGCAGCAACGCATCTCTCCTCGCTTCGTCTTGACCGCTTAGTAGCAGGGTTCTTGTACTACGACGCTCGGGGAGATGATGCCCGCGTAGCGCTCGCACTCGCTCGAACCGCCGCCGACCATGGGGCGACGATTGCAAATTACGTTCAGGTCGACTCCATGTCACTTGACGCCGCAGGCAAGGTGACTGGCGTGATCGCCACGCCTTGTGGTCCAAATGACGAAGGAGCGTCATCACTGACCATCCGTGCCTCGGTGGTCGTCAATGCTGGTGGCGTCTGGGCGGATGTGATCCGAGACCTTGAAGCAGCAGGACAGCGACCGAGCCTTAAGCCTGCCAAAGGTGTTCACGTTACAGTTCCCGCTCATCGACTCCCCTGCGATATTGCCGCCGTGTTGCCCGTTGTGGCCGACCGTCGATCGATCTTCGTCGTTCCTTGGCGCGAAGTTCCCTACGTCTATATCGGGACGACCGACACTGAATACGACGGCCCGCTCGATGATCCAAAGTGCACGTCCGAGGATGTTGCCTACCTTCTTGATGCCGTCAATCTTTTGACGTCTGCTGACCTCACCCCTCAAGACGTGACTGGAGTTTGGGCAGGTCTCCGCCCGCTGCTCTTACCCGATGAGGGAGCAAAACTGAAGGAGAGGACGGCTGACCTCTCGCGTCGCCACAAGGTGTCAGTCACTCGTCAAGGGGTCGTCACAATCACCGGCGGCAAATGGACCACGTATCGAAAAATGGCTGAAGACACGGTCGATGTTGTTGTTGAACAACTTGGCCGAGGAGGTTCTTGTTCAACCAAGCATCTCCGTCTCCATGGGGCCACCAAGAATGCTCCGAAGCCCTCAGAACACCTCGCCAATCGTTACGGAACTGACACGCCAGCAGTGGAAGCGCTCGCCCGGCCCGACGATGCGTTGCTCGAAGACGGACTGCCCTATCTCGCCGCAGAACTTCGCTATGCGGCAAGGGAGGAATTCGCCCAGAACTTGAGTGATGTGTTGGCACGTCGACTTCGCTTGAGCATCCAGGATGCCTACATCGCTTCGTCGATTGCCCCGCTCGCCGCACAAATCGTTGGTGAAGAGCTTGGCTGGGATGCTGCCCGCCAGGCTGAAGAAGTTCGGGTATTTCGTGCCGAAGTGAACGCAGACCTCATCGCAGCTGGACTCGCCAAGACGGAGACCCAATGACTTCTTCCCCCACGCCTCCTACACCGTTTGATCTTCCAGCAAGTGAATTAACGACCCGCCTCGCCGAGAAGCCGGTCGCCATTTCCCCGAAACTTCTCGAAGCGCTGAGCGCCATTGCGCCGGTGAGTGAAGAGGTCGGCGACCGTGCGGAGCACGGTCGTGACTGGTGGCCAATTGCAATTGGCTGGGCAGCAAATGGGCAGGTCCCCGCATTTCCGGGCGTGGTGATCCGACCAACATCAGCCACACAGGTCGCCGACATTTTGCGGATCTGCTCTCAGGCGGGAGTTCCCGTGACTCCTATGGGCGGACGCTCAGGTGTCTGTGGTGGTTCGGTTCCAATCTTTGGCGGCGTTGCGCTCGACCTTTGCGGCCTCAATGCGATTCATGAAGTTGATGAGACCTCGCTGACGGTAACGGTCGACGCTGGAATGTTCGGACCAGACCTGGAACGGCACCTTGCTGGTGTTGGCCCTGGTTACAGCGTTGGGCACTTTCCCCAGAGCTTTGATCTCTCAACCGTCGGCGGCTGGCTCGCATGCCGAGGAGCGGGTCAATACTCGACCCGTTATGGAAAAATCGAAGACATGGTGGTTGGTCTGACGGTCGCACTGACCGACGGTCGACTCATCTCAACAGAAGCAAAGGCACCTAGGGCCGCAACGGGA
Organism: uncultured Actinomycetes bacterium; assembly: GCA_903874965.1. GTDB lineage: Bacteria > Actinomycetota > Acidimicrobiia > Acidimicrobiales > RAAP-2 > CAIQEU01. The sequence goes on from CAIQUD010000012.1 coordinate 29,401, forward strand.
CCAAGTCTCACGCAACTCTTCGTCGGTGCGGAGGGAACGCTTGGCGTCATCACCTCCGCAACGCTCAAAATCCACCGGCGACCAGGAGCAGAAGCTCGACGTTCCGTTTCATTTGCCAACTTCGACGAGGGACTCGAAGCCTGCCGGCGAATTCTTCAACGAGGTGCAACTCCGGCGGTTCTTCGCCTGTATGACGAAATTGAATCCAAGCGATCCTTTGGGGTCGAGCGGTGTTCGCTGATTGTGCTCGATGAGGCTGACCTTCATCTTCTCAATGCCACGATGGCAATTGTCGACGAAGAACTGAGTTCCGCTCAGGTGGAAGACTTGGCCCACGTCGACCACTGGCTCGAGCGACGAAATGACGTCAGTCAACTCGCTCCACTCTGGCGAAATCACGTCGTGGTTGACACCATTGAGATTGCTGGAAGTTGGAAGGACCTCGGTGGAACCACCGCCCGTCTTCTTGACGCACTTCGCTCAACGGAAGGAACCCTGACGGCGTCCGTTCACCAGTCGCACGCCTACAGCGATGGGGCATGTTGTTACTTCACCTTTGCCGGTCGCCCAACTGCAGTTGATGGTGACGACCCAATGGAAGCTGAAGCTCGCTACTACGAGCGTGTGTGGAAGGTTGCCAACGAGACGATCGTTGCCGAGGGTCGCGCCGTGAGTCATCACCATGGCATCGGGCTCCATAGGTCGAACGCACTGCAGGCATCGCTTGGGTCTGCGTACGACGCGCTCGTTGCCATCAAGCGCACGCTCGATCCCGCTGGCATCATGAACCCAGGAAAGCTGGGCTTTGGCGGTCCAGCCCAATGAGTGGCGCCCTCCTGGTTGTTGATGTTGGAACCTCGTCAGTTCGGTCATCAATTGTTCAAACCAATGGAACGGTAACCAACACCATCCAAGTTCCGGTGCTCCCTTCGAGTCCAGCGCCAGGGATGGTCGAACTCAATGCACGGGCACTTGCTGACGCAGTTCGCTCTACCGCCAAGGCTGTACTTGCCGAAGGTGGACCAATTGCTGGTGTTGGCATTGCCAATCAACGTGCGTCGGCAATTGTTTGGGACGCGGCGACCGGGGAGCCACTCGGACCCGCACTCGGTTGGCAAGACCTTCGCACGGTCATCCAGTGTTTGATTCTCCAAGGCGAAGGCCTACGCCTCGCACCCAATGTCACCGCCACCAAACACCAGGCAATCCTCGATGAGATTGATCCAGATCGCGAGCGGTCACGACGTGGCGAGCTTCGTTGTGGGACTGTCGACAGTTACGTTGCGTGGGTCCTTTCAGAAGGCTCGTGCTTCGTCACCGACGCGACCAACGCAGGCGTTACTGGTCTTGTTTTGCCTGATGTCTCTGATTACGACGATCACGCGCTCACGGTGCTTGGCATCGACCGGGCGACACTCCCTCAAATCGTCGATTCGTCAGGCATCATCGGAATAGCCAGCTTGCTCGAGGGTGCTCCCCCAATTTGTGGCATTGCCGGAGATCAACAGGCTTCACTCATTGGTCAGGGCTGCGTTGCTCCAGGCGATGCCAAGATCACCTTTGGAACGGGCGGGATGCTCGACATGGTGCTCGGTGTTGAACAGCCTTCCGCTTCAGTCAGAGGAACCAATGGAACGTTCCCAATCGTCACTTCCCAACTTGAAGGACGAAAGACCTGGGGCCTCGAAGCCGTCGCACTTTCCGCCGGGACATGTGTGGAGTGGCTTCGTGATGATCTCGGATTCTTTGCGCATGCCGAAGAGAGTGATGCGCTGGCAGCGAGTTGTCACGACAGTGGCGGCGTCACGTTCGTTCCTGCTTTCGTCGGCCTTGGTACGCCGGTCTGGGACTTCGGTGCACGAGGAGCGCTTCTGGGATTGACGAGAGGCACCGGGCGCGCAGAGATCACGCGAGCAGTCCTCGAAGGCATTGCTCATCGGGGCGCAGACCTTGTCGACGCCGCAGAGGCCGATGGCGGCATGTCGTTGCCACGTCTTCGAGTTGATGGCGGAATGTCTCGCAACACGACCTTTGTCAATGCCCTTGCCGATGCAGTTGGTCGCCCCATTGAACTGAGCCGGGAGCGTGAGGCGACGACTCGTGGCGCTGGATTTCTCGCTGGCCTCGCCGTTGGTACCTGGAGTGAACCTGCGGAGTTCCTTGAGATGTCGAACCCGGAACGGCGGGTTGAACCCACGATGGATGACGCAACGCGGCAAGCTTCACGAGAACGATGGTTGGACGCCAGAGGTCGCGCGGAGAAGACGATTCCTGATCTCTCTGGAGTCGAGTTTTAGGCGTTCAGGAGCTTGAGGGCTTCGTCGTAGAGACAGCCGTCCAGCAACAGTTGTCGATACCCCATCAACTGCTTCGGCTTTGAGATGGCAAAGACTGCACTGAGGGCCTCACCTCGGCGAAACAGCGCGAGTAACTTCCCGTCTTCCTCTTCAAGGACGATGTTCACTTCGTCAGTGAGTTCCGGGCGACCGAGCATCTGCAATTTCAAGCCATATTGGTCGGACCAGAAATACGGCAAGAGTTGGATTGCAGGCGAAAATGCCCGACCTCGTAAGAGGCCCGTCGCTGCAAATTGACCGTGATCAGCAGCGACTTGCCAGTGTTCAATCCGAGTTAGAGAGGTCGCCCCAAGGCGAGTCCAAGCAAACCGGGCGACGTCGCCGATCGCCATGACGGTATCGGTGGCAAAGAGTGCCCCATCAACCACCACACCATTATCGAGCTCGATGCCACTCTCGTTGAGCCAGTCGGTATTTGGCACGACGCCTATACCAATCACCAAGACGTCAGCCACGTGCGTCGTTCCATCGAGCAGAGCAACGAGTGTCGTCCCGTCATCCCCAGCTTCAATGGACTCGATGGTCACTCCGGTCAACAGCGTTGTCCCATTTCGCTCATGGAGTGCTGCACACCGGGATCCGAGCTGCTCACCAAGGACCGTCGACAATGGAACAGCAAGGGTTTCGAGCACCGTGACTTCATGGCCGAGTGACCGAGCAGAAGACGCAACTTCAGCGCCAATAAATCCCGCTCCGATAACAACCACCCGCTTGGGCGGGCCGCTGAGCGACGAGGCCAACTGAAGGCCATTTTCATAGGTCCGCACATAGTGCGCCACAACATCAGCGCCGGTGGCGAGTCGCCTCGGCGTTGCTCCTGTTGCAATGACAACCCGGTCAGCAACCCGCTTGCTTCCATCATCAAACGTGACCTCCCTGCGATCTGGATCAAGGTGAACAGCCCGTGTTCCAAGAACAAAATCCACCCGCAGCGCGGCGCGGCGTTCTTCATCGACGAGATTCGTCTTCTCAACCGGCCACTTTCCAGTGGCTACCTGCTTCGAGAGTGGTGGGCGATCGTAGGGAAGGTGCGGCTCATCCCCAACCATCGTGATTGATCCAATGAATCCCTGGTCGCGAAGCCCCTGGGCGCAACGAAGTGCGGCGAGCCCACCGCCGACAATGAGCACCGAGCCGTCTACAGCGAGTGTCTCGCTCATGAGAAGGCTTGCAGCCATTGCTCTTGCGTCCTCGGTGCCAACACGTAGTTGTAGGCCCGGGTCTCCGCCATCGACTGACTTGGAGCCTCTGAATACAAGTGACCAGGGAACAATCGTGTTGCATCGGAGATGCTGCTCAAGCGCTCCGTCAACGTCCGATACATCTCTGCTGGGTCGCTTCCCGGCAGATCGGTTCGCCCACAGCCTTCAAGGAACAAGGTGTCGCCAGAGAGGAGGCAACCCTCAACCAAGAAGCACTGACTACCCGGAGTATGTCCGGGGGTATGGAGCAATTGGACGGGAACTTCTCCGACCATCACCACGTCACCTGCATCATGAGCAACCAGCTCAGTTGTAACCCCAGTAGTGCGTTCAACCCAAGGAACCTCAGCGCGTTGCACGTGAATGGGCAGATCTACTAACTCGAGCAATTGCGCAATGCCATCAATCGGGTGGCCGCCGAGCGATCCACCAACGTGGTCTGGGTGGTAGTGCGTTGCCAGCACTCCAACCGGTTGCATCCCATCCTCGGCAAGCACTTGAAGAAGATCGCCAACCCCATAGGTCGGATCAACGAGCAATGCTTCGCCAGTCATGCGGTCGCCAATGAGGTACGAGAAGTTGACCATCTGTTTTGCGATTTGATTGGTCTTGGCAAAATCACGACCCGACAACAGTTGTCGAAAGTAGAGACGTTCTTCGGTCATTCGACAATTTCTCCTGTTTCGAGGTCCACCGCGATTCGCTGCAGCATTGGGGTCAACTCTTCAACCTTGAGGCGCGTTGAGGTAATCCGTCGATCAAGTTCCGCCGCGAGCTCAGTGGCGCGTTCGAGTTTCTCGACGAGTTGATCAAGATCTGCGGAAGGACTCTCGAAGAACGCCACAATTGCATCAAGTTCGTCCCGAGCTTCGTTTGACGTAAGCCCCGTGACTGGATTGCTACTCGTTGCCTTACTCATCTTGTCTCCTTGGAACCTGAAACTTCCTCGACCGTGAGCACCGTCGAGGTGACCGTACCGGTTGCGAACTGCGTGGTGAGCACCTCGCCAATGCTGAGCTCTTGGAGGTCTCGAACAATCTGCCCGCTCGCTAGACGGGTGATGGAGAACCCTCGCTGCAACTGCTGGTCGAGTCCATTTGCCCTCGCAAGGCGCGTGGCGTGAAGCAAGCGCTCAGCCGCTCGGTCAACCGTAAGTATTGCTGCGCGTTCAATGCGCTCGATCGAGGTCCGGATCGAGCGGCGAGCGCCGTCAAGAACCGCAACCGATAGCGCAACGACTTCTGATCGGCGTCGCTCGACATCGACTTCGGCATCTCGCAGCAGGGACGCAGACCCTCTGAGGATCTGTTGCGCTGCTTCAATCACTTCCTGATGAACCTGCGCCACCTGCTCAACGAGCGCTCCCCCGCACGCAGTCGGTGTGATGTGGGATTGCCCGGCAGCAAGATCGGCGATTGACTCATCCCCGGTGTGTCCAATCCCTGTCCACACCGGAATGGGAGTTGCGGCAATGGTTCTCGCCAGGCGCTCATCGTCAAACGCCGTGAGATCAGTCTTCGCTCCTCCGCCTCGCACGATGACGATGACGTCGAGTGGTGGAACCATTGAACCCAACTGCTCGAGGGCTGCGACGACCGACGAAGCAGCGGCAGTTCCTTGCATCAAAGAATTGATGAAGTTGACCTCAAAACTAAACCGAGATCGATCGAGCTGACCGAGAAAGTCCGAACAGCCCTCGGTCCCACGTGAGGCAATGAGGCCAACACGAAGCGGTAACTCTGACAGCGGACGCTGAGCATTCTTGCCAAGGGTTCCATCACGCTTCAGCGTCTGAATGAGTTCGGCACGTGCCATCGCGAGTTGCCCGAGGAGCGACGTCACATCGAGTTCTGCAACAACAAAACCAATCTGACCACGTGGCCGGTAGAGGTCGACTTCACCACGAACTCGAATCGTCATACCTGCACGAAGAGTGATGCCCTCCTTCGAGAGCGATCGTTGGATACTTGTCCAGGTGCGCTGCCAACACTTCGCCCCTAAGACGCCAGGCGTTCGAGACCGATCGCCAGGATCAACGAGATCCAAGTAACAGTGACCGCTTTTCGACGTGACCTTTACGAGCTCACCTTCAACCCAGAGCGTCGTGCCAACAGGGAAGGCGGTATTCAACGCTCCATCAAGGCGGTCGTATAACTGCCCAATAGAGAGAGCGGTTGGTATCCCTGCTCGTTCCTCGTCCACGCGCTCATCGTAGATCGGCGATGCAACACCGCTAGAGAGGAATGGCCTGAACGGCGTGTCCCGTCAGCAAGGTGACCCAAAGACGACCACCGGTAATGCACATGGCTGCGGGCGTCGATCCTGTTCGGTGGCCGCGAATGATCGACCCATTGCTCGTTCGAAGTTCCATGACAAGTCGTGAAGCTCCGTTGGCAACAAAGAGTCGACTTCCAGTTGCTGCGAGTCCGTCTTCGGTGAGTCCTGCTGTCGGGAACAACCCCGCCAGTTGGAACGTCAGCGCATCAACCCTGCCGACGAGATTCTGGGATGGCAACGTGTACCAAACCGTGCCATCGTGAACAAGAAGGACGCCAGGATGATCGCTCAACTGCACCTGCATTCCAACTTCTGCCGTCGTCAGCGAAACCGCAGTGAGATCCTTGCTCTCTCCATTTGCCACGATGAGATTTCCGCCGGCGACACCGAGTGCAACCGGACCGATTCCACCACTGCTGAAGGCGCCTACGAAGTTTCCATTGGCACGATTCATAATGCTGACCGTCGAGGCACCTCTGTCCGCCACCCAGAGTCGAGGGCCAGAGACCGCAAAGGCGATCGGCGTCGTAAAACCACTGGCCGAATCAATGAGCCGATTGGTCTTCGTGGAATACCACGCAACGGTTCCATCGGACTCGCCCACCCAGAGCTTCTTGCCATCGGCAAGAAGGGCGATCGGCGGCGCATCGGTATTGAGCGTCGCCAACACCCGTGCCCGAAGGACGTCAATCACTGAAATCGTCGAAGAAATCGTGTTGGCAACCCACAAATAGTGGCCATTCGTTGTGATGGCGCTCGGAGCAATGCCAACGCCAACTCGACTTCCAGCAACCCGAGCAGCGCCTGCAGGAACCGTGAGCGATCCAAGCGTCAACGCGCTCGCCAACATCGCAACGAAGATCTTCCCTCTGGCCATGTCGTTCAATCTACTGATTGGACCGTCCGAACGGCCCGCGCAACCTGAGGATCATCCATGATGCGTTGGGGTGCAAGACTAGGTATGACGGTGAGCCGACTGGGTGGCCGCGGGGGACTTCGGAAACCTGAGGAAGGTCGGGACTCCAGAGAGCAGGATGCTCGCTAACGGCGAGTCGGGGCGACCCGCAGGACAGTGCCACAGAAAAGAGACCGCCGATGGCAGGGAAACCTGCACAGGTGAGGGTGAAACGGTGCGGTAAGA
>CAIQUD010000013.1 GCA_903874965.1 uncultured Actinomycetes bacterium
ATCGCTTGGAGCACGGTGGCGGTCGCATTGAAGACCTCGATCTCCTGCTTGATCTCTGCGACAACATTGCTCCGGGACTGACCTGGCCGCCGCAGCAGACCACGATTTGTGTGCTTGGGCCGTCGATTCCAAGTTCGATTCATTCGGGGATCTCTCACTTCAGAGATGAGTTTTTGGCTCACGTCCACGATGGGGGGTGCAGCTATGACCGATGAACTGAAGAACGAGCTCGTGACCTTCACCCTTGATGGTCGTGAGGTGACCGCAAGCAAGGGTGAAGTCATCATTTCGGCGGCAGAGCGCGCCGGAACCTACATTCCTCGCTTTTGCTACCACCCGAGGATGGAGCCAGTCGGCGTCTGCCGCATGTGTCTCGTCGAAGTCGAAGGCCCACGTGGCACAACCCTGATGCCGGCGTGTTACATGCCAGCAACCGAAGGCATGGCCGTTATCACTGATTCGGAAAAGGTGAAGAAGGCTCAAGACGGCGTCTTGGAATTCCTTCTGGCCAATCACCCGCTCGACTGCCCAGTTTGTGACAAAGGTGGCGAGTGCCCACTTCAGGATCAGACCCTTGCCTATGGCCCCGGCGAGAGTCGCTTTGTTGAAGAGAAGCGACACTTCGAGAAGCCCGTTCCGATCTCGGACCTCGTGCTGCTTGACCGTGAACGCTGCATTCAGTGCAGCCGGTGCACACGCTTTGCCGATGAAATTGCCGGTGACGCGCAGATTGACTTTGCAGGTCGAGGAGACGTCGTTGAAGTAGCGACCTTCCCAACCGAGCCGTTCTCCTCACACTTCTCTGGCAACACGGTGCAGATTTGCCCTGTTGGTGCCTTGACGGCAAAGCCTTATCGCTTTGCTGCTCGACCTTGGGACCTTGACCAAGTTGAGTCGACCTGCACGGGATGTGCGGTTGGCTGTCGCGTTGCCGTGCAGTCATCGGTCAACCGCCTCACCCGAGTCCTTGGTGTCGATGGGAACCTCAGTCACGGTTGGTTGTGTGACAAGGGTCGATTCAGTTTCGAAGCCGTTTCCGGTGCACACGATGTCGATGGCGCCGAAGGGCGACTCACCGAACCAATGGTTCGACGCAATGGTGAGCTCGTTTCGGTGTCGTGGTCAGAAGCACTGACCGCTGCAGCAACGGGACTTCGCGCTGCCGGTTCAGCCACTGGAGTCATTGGTGGTGCAGAACTGACCAACGAAGGTGCCTACGCCTGGGCGAAGTTGGCAAAGGGAGTGCTTGGAACGGACTCCGTCGACGCGCAGTATGGCGACGGACTTCCTGCAGAACTCGTCCTCGGTCTTCCACAAGCAACCATGGTTGATCTCGAGCAAGCGACGACGATCATGACGTTGACGAGTGATCTCCGAGATGACTTGCCGGTGTTGTTCCTCCGTCTTCGTGGAATCTTGGCCAAGGGTTCCGCCTCACTGCTCGAAATCACCGAACAGCCGAGTGCATTGACCGAGCTCGCCACGACCTCGATTCACGTCCGTTCCGGAGATGCAATCGCCGTCATTCGAACGTTGCTTGGCGATAGCCAAGCAACGACGATGCTGAAGACCCACGCTGAAGGTCCAACCTTTAGCGATCAGGAGGTCGACGCAGCAAAGCAGCTCCTGCCTGCCCGAGGGAAGGGACTTGTTGTCCTTGTTGGACGACAGAATCTTGCCGAAGACGGCAGCCTCACGGCAGCCTCGGCAAAGTTGCTCGCCGACGCCTTCCCAGAGGCGACCTTCATGGTCACCGTTCGTCGAGGAAATGTTCGCGGTGCCCTCCAGCTCGGAATGGCTCCAGGCGTGCTCCCTGGTGGCGTCTCGCTCGACGAAGGTCGTGGACAGTTCGCCGGATCATGGTCAGGTGTGCCGACGTCGAAGGGCAACTCCTCGGTTCAGCAGTTGGAACTCCTTGCCAACAATGCCGCTGGTGCTCCAAAGGCACTCTTGCTGCTCGGCAGTGATCTCTTGGCCGAGACGCCGTATTCGGGTCTTGCAGCGGCTGGTCTCAGCCGTGCGCCATTTGTCGTGGTTGTTGCTGGGACGACGTCTCAAGTCAGCGAGCGTGCCGACGTGATCTTGCCGATGACGATTGATCACGAACGCAATGGCACCACAACGAATTTCGAGGGTCGTGTCTCCACGCTGTCGGCAGCGATTGCTGCACCTGGTCAGGCATGGTCCGATTGGATGATTGCCGCAGCACTCGCCGAATCACTTGGCGCAGATCTCGGTTTCACGACGGCTGAAGGCGTGCTCCATGAACTCTCCTCCCTTGTTGCGTCGTATCGAGGCCTTTCGGCGGCAGTGCTTGCTGCAGCCCCGGGGGATGGCGTGCTCCTTCCTCTTGGACGAGAAGCAGGCCTCAACGCAACCGCACAAGATCCAATGGCATTCCCAGGCGTGAAGGTTCTCCCGGCTCGGGCCACGTTCGAGGATGATGTCGACGTTCCGGCGTCGCCCTCAACGAGTGACCGGAGCGGCAATGCAACGCTGTTGTCGACGATTCCAACGAGTGCGGTCGCACCAGCCCCTGATGGATATGCCTTGCGACTGGTTGTCCAGCACACACTCTTTGATCACGGTCAGGCGGTCGATGGATCGCCATCGCTTCGTCAACTCATTGCTCCAGCGGTTGCTCGAGTCAATCCCTATGACCTTGATCGCCTCGGACGAACTGCAGGCGATGTTGTTCGCTTGAAGTCAGCACAAGGACAGCTCGACATCGCGACCGAAACCGACTCGAGCGTTGCCAGAGGAACGGTCGTTCTTGCGTTCAACCTCGCAACGTCAATCGATCCCGAGGTCAAGAATGCGGCGTCGGTGTTGCTCGATCCTGCTGTTCTCGTGACCGAAGTTCGGATGGAGTCACGATGACGAACCTCTTGGCTACTGATCCACTCTTCGCCAACGGGCTCACGCTTGCGGTGTTCCTCATTGTCCTCATCAAGGTCGTTGTGGCCTTCGCAGTACTCATGGGAGCGGTGACGCTCATGATCTGGTTTGAGCGCAAGGCAATCTCGGACATGCAGAGCCGAATTGGACCAAACCGCGTTGGTCCTTGGGGGCTTCTGCAGACCCTTGCCGACGGCATCAAGCTCTTCTTCAAGGAAGACCTGATCCCGGCGGAGTCCGACCGGTTTGTCTTCAAGTTGGCGCCATATCTCGTCGTCGTCCCGGCATTCCTCATCTTTGCCGTCGTGCCAGTTGGCGGGATGGTGACCATTGCGCACCACACCTTCCAACTTCAAGTTGCCGACCCGCCAATGGGAATCTTGCTCGTGCTTGCTTGCTCAGGTATTGCCGTTTACGGCGTCATGCTCGCAGGTTGGGCGTCGGGTTCGAAGTATCCACTCATGAGTTCCGTGCGTGCATCGGCACAAATGGTTTCCTATGAAGCAGCGCTCGGCATGAACGTCGTGACCGTGTTGCTCGTCTGCAACTCGTTGTCGACGAGAGCCATTGTCGATGCACAAGGTGGCTCGTTCTTCCACTGGAACTTGATCAAGACGGGTCTCGTGCCGTTTGTGTTGTTCCTCATTGCCGCAACCGCCGAACTCAACCGCCCACCATTTGACGTCGTCGAGGCCGACTCGGAGCTCGTCGGTGGCTTCAACACGGAGTATTCGTCGATTCGCTTCGCGCTGTTTTACTTGGCCGAATTCATGAACACGATCACGATGTCGGCCGTCATGGTCACCCTCTTCTTCGGTGGTCCTGCTGGACCGGTCCCGAACGTTCCTCACTTGCAGTGGTTGTTCCCGATCCTTTGGTTCACCGGCAAGGTTGTGGCGTTCTGCTTCATGTACATCTGGTTCAGAGCTGCACTCCCTCGGATGCGGTATGACCAATTGATGGACCTCGGTTGGAAGAAGCTGATTCCTGCCTCTCTTGCATGGATGTTGCTCGTTGCAGCAGCACTGACCTCTTGGCGTTGGGCGCTCGTTGTGCTCTCGGGCATCTTCATTGGATGGGTGGCACTCTCCCAGGCATTCGACATTGGTTCAGCTCGCGAGCAGAGCAATACCTCGGTCCTGCCGGCAATTGGGCAGCGCCCAATTTCTGGTCGTGCACTTCGGCGACTTACTGACCGCCGGGACGTCGTCGAAGACGAACCAACCGACATGGACGAGGAGGTGGAGGCCTAATGGGATTCCTCGATGATCTTCGCAAGGACCTCTCATTCTTCGGGGGCTTCAACTTGACCATTCGGCACTTAACCCGGCCGAGAGTCACCTTCCAGTACCCAGAAGAAAAGAAGCCAAAGCAGCCACGTCAACACGGACGCCATGTGCTGAACCGTTACGAAGACGGCATGGAGAAGTGCATTGGTTGCGAGCTGTGTGCAGGTGTTTGCCCAGCCAAGTGCATCTACGTTCGCGGACTCGACAACCCACCAGATCACCCGGTGTCACCTGGCGAACGCTATGGCTACACCTACGAGATCAACTACTTGCGGTGCATTAACTGCATGCTCTGTGTTGAGGCCTGCCCGACCGAGGCCATTACTGACTCGAAGATGTTTGAGTTCTCCTTCACCAATCGCTCCGATGCGATTTACACGAAGACCGAATTGGTCGTCGACGACGAGGGAATGCCGCAGAAGATGCCTTGGGAAGACTGGCGTGAGGGTGACGATGTCATGACGTCAGGCTGGATGCGAGCGACTGCTCCCTCCGGTGCCGCGGCCTATGAAGGTCTGCCGCAATGGTCAGGCGAACTCGGTTACGGCGTTCGCCAAGGCGAAGGTGGACAGTCCGATCAACGTGACGACGACGTCACTGGATCAAAGTTGCTTCGAGACCTTCTCCCTGGCCACCTCTTGAGCGAAGACATTGATATTTCGAACCTCGGTATCGAAGGTCGGATGGCTCGTGCGAAGAAGCAGGGTGAATTCAACAAGGTCCGCCTCGAGCAGGCAAAGGACCGATTCACCGCAAAGCGTGCGCAGTGGAAGGTCGACAAAGCGAATCGGAAGGCGGCGAAGTGAGCCTCCTCGCAACGGTCACCATGCCGGACCTCGCCATCTTCATTCTTGGTGCAGCACTCTGCGTCACGGGCGCAATTGGCGTGATCTTGACGAAGAATCCAGTCCACGCCGCGCTGAGTCTCGTGATGACGCTGTTTGGGATCGCCGTGCTGTTCATTGAACTGCAGGCCGACTTCCTCGCAGCAGTCCAGATCATTGTCTATGCAGGCGCGATTGTTGTCCTGTTCCTGTTCGTCATCATGTTCTTGGGCGTTGACAAGCAGGAAGATCTCTCCATTGAGCCCATTGTCGGACAACGTCCGATTGCCGCCGTTCTTGTGACGGCGCTCATGGCCTCCATCGTCGCCCTCGGGTTCATTGGTCACTTCGAAGTCGGACCGCCAAGCCAGACCGCAGCACTCACTGGTGGCGGAGGCAATGTTGCCGATCTTGGCAAG
>CAIQUD010000014.1 GCA_903874965.1 uncultured Actinomycetes bacterium
ACAAGAGTCTGACCCCCGGCCAGCAGGTCGTGAAGGCGGTGCACGAAGAGTTGGTCCAGGTGTTGGGCGGAGAACCGCTCAAGATCACGTATGCGTCACGGCCTCCAACAATCATTCTCCTTGCTGGACTTCAAGGTGCTGGAAAGACGACAACGGCTGGAAAGCTCGCTGTCTGGTTCAAGTCGCAAGGACGCAACCCAATGGTTGTTGCTGCGGACCTTCAACGTCCTGCTGCCGTGGAGCAACTCCGGGTCCTTGCTGAACAGGCTGGAGTTGCCTTCTCGTCTTCGGGGGAAAGCCCAGTTGAGGTTGCGTCCAATGGTGTCGAAGAGGCTTTCAGACTCGGGCGTGACGTGCTTATTCTCGACACCGCGGGCCGCCTTTCCATTGATGAGGCGCTGATGGCAGAAGTCGCGGCAATCTCGCAGGCGACGAAACCGAACTACACGTTCCTCGTGATTGACGCCATGACGGGTCAAGATGCCGTGCAAACCGCAAAGGCATTCGACGCAACGCTTGCGCTTGATGGCGTCGTGCTCACCAAGCTCGATGGTGATGCACGAGGTGGCGCAGCACTCTCGGTCAAGTATGTGCTTGGCAAGCCAATTGCGTTCGCGTCGACCGGTGAGAAGCTGACCGATCTCGACCTGTTCCATCCGGACCGCATGGCGGACCGAATTCTCGGCATGGGCGACGTCATGACGCTCATTGAGCAAGCCGAGCGGACCATGGATCCCGAGAAGGTTGCGGAATCTGCCGGGAGAATGCTCGCTGGGCAGTTCAGTTTCGACGACTTTCTCGAACAGATCAATCAGATCAAGAAGATGGGTTCCTTCGGATCGATCGCCCGGTTGATCCCTGGCATGGGGAAACAACTGAAGCAGGCCGCAGAACAATTTGATGATCGTGAAATCGCTCGCCTTGAGGGCATGGTGCACTCCATGACCAAGGAGGAGCGCCAGAACCCCGATCTGCTCGATCGGAGTCGTCAGGCACGAATCGCTCGGGGATCAGGGCGAAGCGTTGCCGAAGTGGCTCAACTCATCAAGCAATTCAAGCAAATGGCCAAGATGATGAAGTCCCTCGGTTCGGGAGGTGGCGGACCACAACTACCCGGAATGGGGAACCCACTCGCAATGAGGAAGCAACTGGCCGGCATGGCATCAGCCGACCAACAGCAGCTCACGCAGATGCTTGGTGCAGCCCCGAACGCTGCGGCATCGTCACCTTGGATGCCGAAGCCTTCGGGTGGCGGTTCGAAGGGGAAGTCGAAGAAGAAAGGCGGTCGAGTCACTCCTCCGAAGCCGAGGTGACCCGTCCTGTCAAAGTAGGAGTAGAGTAGGACTCCCATGCGGCGCAATCGCGCCCAGGGACTTGAGCTGCGCACGACGTTGCGCAGAGAACTGAAGGGGCATCGATCGTGGCAGTCAAGCTTCGCCTCGTGCGAATGGGCAAGAAGAAGCAACCTACCTACCGTGTGGTGGCGGCGGACAGCCGTTCGCCTCGCGACGGTCGGTTCCTCGAGATTCTCGGTACCTATCAGCCACGAGGTATTTCTAAGGCTGAACCAGAAACAGTGGTCAAGATCGACAGTGAGGCTGCGCTGAAGTGGCTTCACCAAGGTGCACAGCCAACCGACCGGGTCGAGAAGTTGCTGAAGACCACAGGCGTCTGGGACGAGTTCACGGCGGCAAAGGCCAAGTGAGCACCGAGTACGAAGCCGGCGACGTCAATGTTGTCGACGACGAGGTGGACAACGAGTTTGATGACGATGTTGAGCTGGAAGACGATGACAATGTCGTCGACGGCTCTGCAGAAGTCCCAGTAGCCGTCGCCACCTACTTGGCCAAGGCGCTCGCTGACAGCCCAGATGAAGTGGAAGTCACTGCTTCAGCCCGTGGCGATCAGGTCAAGGTTTCCGTGACCGTTGCCCCAGGTGATATGGGTCGAGTTATTGGACGACGTGGGCGGACCGCCCAAGCACTTCGCACGCTTGTGGCTGCGGCTGGTGCGAAGGCTGGCGTGAAGACCAACGTCGACATCGTCGACGTCTGAGTCAAAGGGCAGTTCGGCGCTTGCTGCTCGAAGTCGGCGTCATCACGAAGGCACACGGTCTCCGCGGAGAAGTCATCGTCCATCTTTGGAGTGACCTCCCAGACCGGATGAAGCCCACCTCAAGTTTCCTCACCGATGACGGAACCTTGGTCATCGAGACGTCGAAGCCTCACCAGGGACAATTCATTGTTCGGTTCCAAGGAATTTCGGATCGCAATGCGGCGGAACGCCTCCGTTCAACGGTTCTGAGGGCTGAGTCAGTTGATGTCGAAGGCGTGTTGTGGATCCACGAACTTCTCGAGGCCACGGTGACAACCTCAACGGGCATGGATCTCGGCACCGTCCAAGCGGTCGAGCAGAATCCCGCCTCTGACCTTCTGGTGACGACTGGGGGCCATCTCATCCCGCTTGCCTTTGTGGTGAGTCACGAACCAAACGAGTCGATCGTCGTTGAACTTCCCGAGGGATTTCTGGAGGTTTGATGCGCATTGATGTCTTCACGCTCTTTCCAGAAATCGTCAACTCGTATGCAGAACTCTCAATCCTCGGGCGAGCGCAACAAGCAGGCGCGCTGAGCATCCATGCACACGACCTCCGGTCGGGAGCGACCGATGCGAGGGGCACGGTTGATGATGCCCCCTTTGGTGGTGGTGCGGGAATGGTCTTGATGCCAGAACCAGTGTGCTCGGCAATTGAACAGGTCGAGGCGACTGGCGAGATGCATCGACCTCTCTACTTCTTGTCACCGGGCGGGCGGACCTTCAATCAAGCGGTCGCAAGGGAACTGGCAGCGCTCCCTGGGTTTTCTCTCCTCTGTGGTCGTTACGAGGGAGCTGATCAACGAATCATTGATCACGCGTGCGACGGAGAACTGTCCATTGGCGACGTGGTGTTGGCCGGGGGCGAATTGGCAGCACTCGTCATTGTCGAGGCAGTTGCTCGTCTCCTGCCTGGGGCACTCGGCAATTCGGAGTCGAGCGAAGAAGAGAGTTTCTCCGAAGGCCTCCTCGAATACCCCCAGTACACGAGACCCGCATCGTTTCGAGGTCACGACGTTCCAGCCGTGCTTCGTTCTGGCAATCATGGCGAAGTTGAGCGCTGGCGTATGGCCGAATCACTTCGACGAACAGTCGAGCGACGTCCGGACCTCATTGCCGCGCGTGGAGGCCTTACCCAAGAAGAACTTGACCTCCTTGCCGCCTATCCGCCTTTAGAGGCCGAGTAAGTCAGGGTGGGAATTTCGAGGCTCGCCGACCGGCTAGCATGAGTCCTCCGGTCAACACCTGGAGAGAGACCCCCCATGCACCAGACTGAAGCCCTCGACAAGGACTCGATGAAGTCCGACATTCCTGACTTTCGCCCAGGCGACACCGTGAAGGTGCACGTCCGCGTGGTGGAAGGGACCCGTGAGCGGGTCCAGCTGTTCCAAGGTGTGGTCATCCGTCGCCAGAACGGCGGCATTTCCGAGACGTTCACCGTCCGCAAGGTGAGTTTTGGCGTCGGCGTTGAGCGGACGTTCCCTCTCCATGCTCCAACGATCTCCAAGATCGAAGTTGACTCCTTTGGTGATGTGCGTCGGGCCAAGCTGTACTACCTGCGTGACCTGCACGGCAAGGCTGCCAAGATCAAGGAGCGTCGCGTCGTTCGCGACTAGTTCGTTAGAGCGGTGGCACTTGCCTGCTCGACAGATCGGTGGCGGCAATGAGCGATGAAGACCTCGAACGGTACGAGGATGCCATCGAGCTCGCGCTCGTCCAGGAGTACAAAGCAGTTCTCCCGATGTTCACGCACGTCGTTGAGACGGAACGTCGTTTCTACCTCTGCAATGAGGTGACAATGGATGTTCGGAGCGATACGGTTCCAGCCACCATCCACGTAAAGCTCACCGATTGTTGGGTTTGGGACATGTATCGACCTGCACGCTTTGTCCCTTCGGTTGAGGTCATCACGTTCAATGACGTGAATGTCGAGCGACTTCCCGACGTGGAGCTCTAGCGGTCGATGCAGCCGTCAATCCTCCTTCACGATCATGACGGTGTGGTCACTGTGACGATGTCCAATCCTGATCGGAAGAATGCGCTGACCAAGCAGATGTTCGTTGATCTCGCGTCGGCATTCCGTGAAGCACATGGAGCACGTGCCCTGGTGCTTCGTGGTGAAGGTGAAAACTTCTGCACCGGCGCCGACCTCACTGATCCAGCGGGGATTTCTTCATCGGCTCCTGTTGAGTACATGCGCACGGTCAGCCAAGCGGCGTATGAGTTGCATGCGCTGAAGATCCCAACCCTCGCTGCGGTCGATGGACTTGCAGTGGGCGCAGGACTCGCTCTGGCACTTGGCTGCGACCTTGTTTTGGCAAGTGACCGCGCCAGATTCTCCATGATCTTCGCTCAGCGAGCGCTTTCACTCGACCTCGGTGCCTCATGGTTCCTTACACGGCGAGTCGGTATCACCAAGGCTAAGGAACTTGCCCTCTTGGCGGAGATTCTTGACGCAGCATCCGCCAAAGATGCGAGTCTCATCAATTGGATTGTTGAGAGTGCACTCTTTGACGACGAAGTAGCGAAGCTCGCGCGTCGTCTTGGTGCCGGACCGACGCTGGCCTATTCGAGGATCAACACCCTCCTTGACGCATCGCTTGAGGTGTCACTCCTTGAGGCGCTCGAAGCAGAATCGTTGGCCCAAGTAGCGAGTTTCGGATCAGCCGATACCGCGGAGGCAATGCGTGCCTTCATGGAAAAGCGTCCAGCGACGTTCTTGGGGCACTGAGCCTCGTGATCGACCGTTGGATCCTTGGCAAGCGGGGGAGTGCTTGGGATGTGTTTACGGTCGCGGGAGCGCTCACGCAAGCTCTGCCAGCGATTGGCGTGGTGCTTGACCTCGAAGGTGGTCGTCCACTGCCGGTGGCGGTTCGAGAGTTAACCACGCTTGATCACCTCGCATCGAGCGAGCTTGTTGTCTTGCTCCACATCGATCCGGCGAGTGCGCCATCTCGTATCGCCGAAGCCGTTCGTTTGCTCAACGCAATGTGGACGCAAGAAGTCACGACGATTCACGGCGACCACTGGGTGCTCGACGAAGCCCCAAACCGCCCGCAACCACTTCACCCAGGAATGATCAACATCATGTTGTTGGTCGAAGAGCTAACGATGTTGGTTGCGCAACAGGCAGCCGAACTCGAGATGGAGGCCATGGTCGTCGGTTCTTCGCCTAGGGATGGACGCGAGCGCTGGATTTGGCTTGATGATGAGGAAATTGGATCGCTCCTGGCCGAAAATGAGGGCGCTCGTGGGGGAAGATCGACGTCGTGAGTGATCTTCTCGACACCCAACCAATGGCTCCGACGGAGACAGCGGTTCGGGGACGCCACCTTGGCGCTCTCGACGGCCTCCGCGCTCTCGCCGTCTTGAGCGTGATGGCGTATCACCTTGGGATCCACTGGGTCTCAGGTGGCTTTCTTGGGGTCGATCTCTTCTTCGTCCTCTCCGGATTCCTCATTACCTCGTTGTTGGTAGAAGAGCGCTTTGTCGACGGGGCAATTCGACTCGCCGCTTTTTGGGGAAGACGGGCGAAACGTCTTCTGCCGGCAGTCCTTGCACTGATCTGCGTCCTCGCTATTGGGTTTGTCTTCGTTCGGCGATATTGGACGAGTTCGCCGGATGTGGCATTTGATCGCTTCGGCTTTCAAGGCGATGCCTACGCCACCCTGCTCTACGTAGCCAACTGGCATTCGATCTTTGCGCATCAGAACTACTTCGCCGCATTCTTGGCATCGTCTCCGCTGAAGCACACCTGGAGTCTTGCCATTGAAGAGCAGTTCTATTTGGTGTGGCCAATTGTCGTCCTCGTGATCGTCCGTTCAAAGAAGAACTGGCGACAACTTGGCATGTGGATTGCTGGCTCCATGGGTGTTGGTTCTGCACTGCTCATGGCGGTCCTCTACAACAATGGCGTTTCGATCTCTGCGATCTACTACAACACGTTCGCGAGATTGTTCGATCTTGGAGCGGGAGCAGCGCTCGCATTTGCTGTGGCGGGTAAGCCTTCCATTGCACCGTCACTTCGCCGTCCGCTGGCGATCGCTGGCCCGATCTCACTCGCGGTGCTTGCGGTGTTCTGGTGGAAGGCGGGAAGTGGGGGGATCGACGGACTTCCTCGACGGTTCATGTTCAACGGAGGATTTCTCCTCTGTGCGCTCCTCGCCACGGTGGTCGTTGCCGCAGTCCGAGACCCAGACGTCCCTGGCCTTCAACACGTGCTCCGCTGGCGCCCATTGGCGTTCATTGGGGTGATCTCCTACGGCCTCTACCTGTGGCATTGGCCATTATTCGTGGTGCTCACGCCAACTCGGACCCATGTGTCTGGGTTCGGCCTCGACGTGGTGAAAGTTGCGTCAACCTTTGCCGTCGCAACGGTGAGCTTCTATCTCCTCGAACGGCCACTTCGCCGAATGAAGTATCCGAAGTACTGGCTTCCTGTCCTCGTCGTGCTCGCAATGATTGGCACCGCCATGGTGGTTTCGTTCGCCAACCCCTATGCGGTTGATCGAGCGCATGCCTCGCCGAAGACCTCACCCGTTCTTCCGCTGGCAAACGGCACCGTTCCGGGCGAAGGTGGCGTCATTGGTGCGCCAGTCCATCTCAGCCACAAGATTGATGCGAAGCACCCGCTCACCGTCACCATTGTTGGTGACTCGGTGATGTTCTCCATGGAGTTGCCGCTCAATCGTGCACTGTTCTCTACGCAAGAGGCGATTCCGAGAATGAAGGCATTCCCTGGATGGGGACTGACGACCAAGAAGACTTGGGAAAGCGATCTCAAGGCCCTCTTGGCAAAGCATCGGACGGACCTTGTCATTGGCACGTGGGGCTGGGACAACAAGGTCGCTCACGACCACCCAGCTGAGTATCAAATATTGCTCCAGCACTTTGTTGATGTCGCGACAACCGGACCGAACGCGGCAACGGCGGTTGGTTTCATTGAGTATCCAAAGACCAGTGATCTCAGCTTCCTCGGGGGCTCCGCTGCCGCACAAGTGCTCGGGCTCACTGGTGGCGAACAGGCCTATGCCACAATCGCGAAAGCAGTCGTTGCGAATTCTCCTGGGCGAGCGCTCTATCTCCCGACAGCAGGATCGGTGCTCTACAAGGGCAACTACACGCACTGGCTGGCGCCCTCAGACGACCGGTCTGCACCTACCAGCCAGTGGGTCCGGGTCCGTTCCATTGACACCATTCACGTGTGTCAGCCGGGTGCCGTTGACGAATCAGCCGCCATCATGGCTGACTTTCATCAACTCTTTGGTCTGAAGGCGCCGACCGGCAATTGGTATGAAGGTAGGTGGATTCAAGATCCTCGCTACCACGGAGGCCTGATTGACTGCCCTTCCGATCATCCACCGGCTGGGTGGGTGCCTGGAACCTAGGTACTCCTCAGTCAATGAGTTCCGCTGCCGCTCCAATGGTGTCGCCAGGAGACCGGCGAAGGTTTTCTTCGCAGAGGTAACAATCGAGGCTCCAAAAACCAACGGAACCATTGAGATTGCCTCAGGGCACTTCACCTCGGTTTGTCCTTGGTTGCCGCAATACCTCGGCACGCAGAGTGGTTGCTAGCAGTGGCGATTGGATGTGCTCTCTTGATTCGCTAGGGTCGATCACGGCAGATCACCCCCACTTGGCGTGATGCCAAATCTGCCAACGAGAGAGGAATGACGGTGGCCACACGGACTGAATCCGACACAATGGGCGAGATTGAAGTCGACGCATCGAAATATTGGGGTGCGCAGACCGAGCGGTCGCTTCATCACTTTGCCATCGCTCACGACACCATGCCTGCTTCGCTCATTCGCGCATTCGGCATCTTGAAACTTGCTTCCGCCCAGGTCAACCGTGACCTTGGAAAGCTGGATCCGGAAAAGGCTGCCTTGATTATTGCTGCGGCCCAAGAGGTCGCTGACGGACGTCACCCCACCGAGTTTCCGCTCCGAATTTGGCAGACCGGCTCAGGCACGCAAACAAACATGAATGTCAATGAGGTCATTTCCAATCGAGCGATCGAGATGGCTGGCGGGGTGCTTGGAAGCAAGTCGCCTGTTCACCCCAACGACGACGTGAATATGTCGCAATCTTCCAATGACACGTTTCCGACGGCGATGCACATCGCAGCCGTCGAGCAGGTGACCCATCGTCTCCTTCCGAGCGTCAAAGCACTTCGTGAAGCACTTCAGGTGAAGACCGAAGCATTTGAGGGAATCGTCAAGATTGGCCGCACCCACCTCATGGATGCGGTGCCTCTCACCTTGGGCCAAGAATTCTCGGGTTATGTCGCTCAACTCGATGCTGATCTCGATCGTCTTTCCTCAAGCCTCACCGGTGTCTACGAACTCGCTGCAGGTGGAACAGCGGTTGGTACTGGCCTCAACACGCATCCTGAATTTGGTCACCGAGTCGCGGAAGCAATCGCTTCGTTGACGGGCCTTCCCTTCATCACCGCTCCAAACAAGTTCGCAGCACTCGCTGCTCATGATGCGCTTGTGTTCAGCCATGGGGCCATTCGGACGTTGGCGGTCTCACTTTCGAAGATCGCCGATGACCTGCGTTGGCTCGGATCCGGTCCACGATCGGGCCTTGGCGAACTGCGACTGCCAGAGAACGAGCCCGGTTCGTCGATCATGCCTGGAAAGGTCAACCCAACCCAGTCAGAAGCAATGATCATGGTCTCCATCCAAGTCATGGGTAATGACACCGCTGTCGCCATCGCAGGGTCGAGAGGGAACTTGGAATTGAACGTCTGCAAGCCAGTCCTGATCTTCAACTACCTCCATTCGGTCGAACTCCTGGCTGATGCTTGCGACCGATTTACTGAATTCTGTGTTGAAGGCCTTGAGCCTGACCTGGCGCAAATTGATCGCCACCTGACCAATTCACTGATGCTCGTGACCGCACTCAATCCGCTCATTGGCTACGACAAGTCGGCCAAGGTCGCGAAGAAGGCCCACCAAGAAGGCACGACGCTCAAGGCAGCAGCACTTGAGCTCGGGTTCCTCTCGGAAGAAGACTTCGACCGAGCCGTCGATCCATCCAAGATGACCTACCCATCGTGACCCGACCAAGTCTGCTCACTGAGGAGCAGCTCGCCGCAGCGATGGCTCGCTTGTCAGAGGAGTGGGGTCGCTCAGGTGACGAACTCACCGCGACCTTTTCCTTCTCGACCTACGAAGCCGCCACGGCATTCGTCAGTGGCGTCGCAGCGATTGCTCAAGCGCTTGATCATCACCCGGTGATGACCCTGTCCTATGGCTCTGTTGCGGTGGCGGTGACGACCCATGATGCCGGAGGGCTCACTTCGCTCGACGTGGAGTTGGCCGAGCGTTCGAGTTTGCTCTATGCCTCGAGCAAGTTGTCCTGAAGTCGCTCGATGTCTTCGTCAGTGAGGCCGGCAAAACGAGCGAATCCCTCCACTGAACCGTGGTGGGCCTCAAGGTAGTCGAGAAACTGTTCGATCGAGACTGCCTCTGCGCTGAAGAGGTCGTCTGCGGCCATGATCGTGTCTCGAGCGACTGGATACTTTTCCGCGAGTCGTTCTCGAAGGTCATCCATAGCTTCGGCTGACAGGGTGTAGTCGGCCACGACGACTTCCCTCGGGCACCCGAGGAGGCTCAACAGGACCGCAGCGGTGACGCCAGTTCGGTCCTTTCCAGCCGTGCAGTGAAAGATTGCTGGCTCATTCTCAGGACGCGAGAGCAGCAAGAGCACCTTGGCAAGCTCGGTGAAGGAATGGTCCGCAATTTCCAAGTAGGTGCTTGCGAGAAATCCTGGCGCAACGGTGAAGTCATCGTTGCTTCCAACCGAGGTCATCAGCGGGTGATGGTGGAAATTCACCTCGATCTCGTCGACGGGAAAGCGCCCCGATTCAACTTCCGTCACTGTTCGGAGATCAATGACCGTCTTGATGCCGAGGGTCCGCAAGTGGTCGAGGTCGCCCTCAGTCAGATGGGAGAGACCGTCAGCGCGATAGATGCGACCCCACTTCGTGTGCCGGCCATCAGTGGTCTGATAGCCACCGAGGTCACGGAAATTGACGGTGCCTTCGAGCGGGAGCTTTCGTGGACGCGGGTGGCTGGGCATGGGCGTCATGGTAGCCACCGGAGGGAGGCGGCTCCGGCTTAGCTTGAGATGGGGTTCCCCCAAAGGGCCATCCAGCGGGTCAGGTCCTGCTCTTTTGGCAGATCAGCACCCACGAGCGCAGCAACGGAGAGTTCATAGGCATTGTCTCTCGCCTCGGGACCGGTTGGACAGAACGGGTAATAGGTGCCTCGTTTAAACAAGTACACGAGCGTCACGGCCTTGGCCGTTGCATCCGCCTTTGGGGTTGGCGTAAAGCCGAACGCCGAGCAGAGGAGTTGTGGACCCCAGCCGTGATCTTGGAGGGTGGAATTGATGAGGTGGATGGTTGCGACGAGTGTGGAGATCTCGGCTTCATTCACCACAAACCAGCGATAGCCGTATTGATCATCGACCGTGGTGATCGCTGCAGCGGAGCCTGCTGGGTCGTCGAGGCCCAGGAGGCCATTGATCTCTGCGGTTGCGTCAGCTTCCTCTCGGTCGGCTGGTGGCTTGAAGCAAACGCCTGCACGACCAGTAGACGCAAGGCCGGCAGTGATATCGAGCGTGATTGCGGCATTGGTGAGGGCAAAGAGATTGTCGAGCTTTGCCTCGACAGGCTTCGTGCGACCGAGAATTGAGTCGAACAGTCCCATCAGGCTCCGTGCAGCTGTCGCTCCAGGTCATCAAGCTGGGCCAGTCGGCGCTCAAGCGTTGGATGCGTTGCGAACAAATTTGCCAATGACTGACCCTCACGACCGTTGATTGCGGGTGTGAAGAAGAAGGCGTTGAAGGCTTGGCTTTGCCGAAGATCCTGCGTTGGAATTCGACTCATCTCGCCAGTGATCTTGACGAGCGCAGCTGCGAGCACCGTTGGTTTCCCGGTGAGGAGTGCTCCAGACCGGTCAGCTGCAAGCTCTCGGTAGCGAGAGAGCGCCTGAGTCAGCAGGAAGGAAATGAAGTACACAACAATGGAGAACAGGAAGATCAAGAGCTCGGCGCCGCCACCTCCTTCATCGTCACCTCCAAAGAGATTCGTCCACATCAACACTCGAGTGACGAGTCCTGCCAACATGCCAAGGCTTGATGCGAACGTCATGACCGCAACATCTCGGTGGGCTACGTGGGAGAGCTCATGCGCAAGGACCGCTTCCATCTCCGGGTCATCGAGCCGACGCATAATTCCGGTTGTTGCGCAGACAACCGCTCGTTTCGGACTCCTGCCTGTTGCAAAAGCATTCGGCACGTCGGTGTCGGCAATGGCAACGGTTGGCTTTGGCATGTCAGCCAAGGCACAGAGTCGATCGATCATTGCGTGTAACTCGGGCGCCTCTTGGGGCGTCACGATCTTGCCACCCATTCCCCAGAGGGCCAGACGGTCGGAGAACCAATACTGACCAAAGAGCATGCCGAATGAGATCAACACGACCAGTGCCATCGAGACGCCGACGGCGATCAGCACGGCAACCACAATGGAGTACAGCACAACGATGAAGAAACCGGTCAAGAGCATCCGAAGCGTGAGCTCTCGATCAGTTGAAATGTTCTTGGCGATTGCCATTACTTCGTTGCCTCGCCACTCTCGATTTCCGCATCGGCAATTGGTGCAGGTTGAGCAAGGGCATCAGGAGCGCCAATCTGCGCCTTCAAGGCAGCGAGTTCCGCGTCAACAGAACTCGTGTTGGTGGCCGCATCAAGCTGTCGTTGAATGTCATCCACTGGGGTGGTGAGGTCCGTCAATGCTCCAGTCGCAATGAGGTCATCGATCGCTCCAGCACGTGCCTGCATCGAGTCAATCTTGTCCTGGGCACGTTGCATCGCTAGTCCTGCATCGGACATCGAACTGGAGATTCCGGTGACGGCCTCGCCAACTTTCGTCTGAGCCTCGGCAGCGGTGTAGGTCGCTTTGAGTGTTTCCTTCTTCGTGCGAAACGCCTCAACCTGGGTCTCGAGCGTGTGCATGGTCGAAATCAACTTGGCCTCTTGCTCAGCAATCCCTGTGTGTTGCGTCTCGAGCTCGGCTAGTTGTGTCGCAAGTGCTCCACGTCGCGACAGTGCCTCTCGGGCCAAAGGCTCATTTCCCTGCTCAAGCGCCGCTTTGGCCTGAGCCTGCAATTTATCCGCCTGTGCCTGAAGGCCTTCTGCCTGCAGTTCAATGCGCTTGCGAGCGGTGGCGACGTCGGTGACCGAGCGTCGAACCTTGGTCAGGCTTTCAAGCTGTTGCTCATAAGAGAGGTCGAGGGTCTCGCGAGGGTCTTCAACTCGATCGAGAGCTTTGTTGGTCTTTGCTTGAAAGACCGATTTCACCCGCTGCCACGTGCCTGCCATGTCAAGTCCTCCTCGTTGAGCGATTCGCTCCCTCAACACTGTAAAGCCTGAAGGTAAGAAAGGGGCAGAGGTGAGCGACACGACCGCAGTTCCCGTTAGCGTGCCGATCGTGACTGAGCGCCGCTGCATTGTGACTGTCCATGCCCATCCAGATGACGAATCGTCGAAGGGACCGGGAACGATCGCTCGCTATCGAGCCGAAGGCGTTCGAACGATCCTCGTTTGCTGCACCGATGGTGCCGAAGGTGACATCCACAATCCAGCGCTCGATGCCGTGGCCGTCAAAGCCGACCTCAAGAATGTTCGCCGACGCGAGTTGGAAGAGGCAACGGCAATCATTGGCTATGACCGAGTAATTCACCTCGACTACCGCGACTCCGGGATGGCCGATTCCGAAGCCAATGCCCACCCTGAGAGCTTCCATCAAGCTCCGCTTAATGAAGCTGCAGAAAAACTGGTCGCCATCCTTCGTGAAGAGCGACCACAGGTCCTGATCACCTACCCAGACGTCCAAGATCAGTACCCACATCCTGACCACCTCAAGGTGCACGACATTTCAATGGCGGCGTTCTTGGCATCTGGGGATGCAAGTGCCTTCCCCTCAGCTGGTCCAGCGCATCAAGTGGATCGGTTGTTCTATGTCACCTGGCCAGCAGAACGGGTGCGCAAAATGCACGAAATGTTCTTAGAGCTTGGTCTCGAGTCGCCGTATGACGCTGAATTCCTTGCTCGGATTGATGCCCATGTCGACGATGCAACGCACAAGGTGGACATCTCCGGGTTTGGGCATATTCGCGAGTTGGCCCTGAAGGCCCATGCCACGCAAGTGGACCCGACGTCGAAGTGGTGGTTTGGACTTCCGAGTGATGTCCAAGCGGAGATCTATCCATTCGAGCACTACCGACTGGCCTTGCCGGTTCCAGCAGGTGCGCCGCAAGATGCGAGCGACCTCTTCGAGGGTCTCGCCTAGTCCCGCGCTGCCCGCTGCCCATTTCGCAGATCGCGATACGAGACGACGGACAACCCTTCAAGCGACGCAAGGTGCGTCAAGCGCCCGTAGTCAGCGACTCTCGATGCCGCATCCTCAGCAAGTGCTCGAAGTTCGCCGGTGTCTTCTGCCGGTCGAAGGATGAGTTCGGTCAACCCAAATTCAAGGCTGGCGATGAGATCAGCCAGGTCATCATCTTGCCCGCATCGAACAATCCGGTCCGGCGAGCAGATTCCCTCCTCGGCGGCGAGTGTCGTTGCGGGGAAACCTAGGTCGTGATCGGAGCGCTCTGATAGCCGAAGTGGAAGGTCGAATTCAACGGCAAGGTCAAGGACTACGTCGAAGTACTCCGGACGCAGCAACGCGGCATCTTGGTGCACGACCAGTGCGCAAACATCAAAACCCCAGACAACCGCCCGCTCAATCTGCGCCCGAAACTCTCTGCGGACATCATCAGTGTCAGCGTGATCAAGAAGGTCAGCAACCGTTGAGGCGAACCCGCCATCGCCACCGTGGAGGCTCGGCGCCGAGGTGATGGGACCCCAGCGATAGAGAAGGTGTTCGGCCGTCGCCGACAATTCAACAGCGATTGGTTCCCCGTGATAGCGAACAATTGCTTCACGCGCCCAAGGAGCAGGAACGAGAAGCGATGCCGTTGAGAGCGCCCCTTGCTGCAACCCGCTGAAAATTGCGGTATTCGCTGCGTGGCACAGCCCAAGGTCATCACCGGTGACGAGGAGCGCAATGGTGTCATCGCCAAGGCCGAGGGCCTCGGTGGCCTGGCTCATGAAGAGAACAACTCCGCGTCTTGTGCAGCCGCAGCTGCGGCGAGTTCGCCCTTCATTGCTTCGAGCTTTCCGGCAACGCGCGCATCTGACAGGGAGAGAATTGAGAGTGCGAGCAGCCCAGCATTTCTTGCACCATCAATCGCTACCGTTGCAACTGGGACACCCTTTGGCATCTGCACAATCGAAAGCAAGGCGTCATAGCCGTCGAGCTTGGTTGCGGAAATGGGCACGCCAATGACAGGAAGCGTCGTCACGGACGCCAACATGCCTGGCAGGTGGGCGGCTCCTCCAGCTCCGGCAATGATCACTTGGAAGCCGAGATCTCTTGCTTCCGAGCCGAACGCGATCATCGCCTTTGGCTGCCGGTGGGCGGAAAGCACGTGCGCCTCATACGCCACGCCGAATTCTTCTAAGACGTCGAGCGCAGCTTGCATGACCTTGTGGTCTGAGGATGAACCCATGACAACGGCGACAACAGGATTGGCTTTCACGTGCACCTCCACTAGGAGAGGCTATCGGAGGGCGGAAGCGCACCGTGGAGACGTCGAGTGAGTTCCCAGGCTTGTTCTCGGACGCTGGCGACGTCACTCCCGAGCAAGGTGACGTGGCCAAGTTTTCGTCCCGGTCGAGCGGTCTTCCCATAGAGGTGAACACCTGTCTTGACGGGTTCTTCACCAAGAAACGCAACTGGGTCATCGCCATTGGCATTGCCGACAAGGTTCACCATCACGACTGCCGGGGCAGCCACTTCGATCTCCCCAAGTGGAAGGCCAGTCACCGCCCGAAGGTGATTTTCGAATTGACTCGCTGAGGTTCCCTCAATCGTCCAGTGGCCCGAATTGTGCGGCCGGGCCGCAACTTCACAGATCGCCAAGACGTCATCAACGACAAAGAGTTCAACCGCCAATACCCCAACAACCTGAAGGACCTCCGCGACGTCCATTGCGAGTAGTTGTGCCTCACGAAGGAGTTCTTCGTCCATTGGAGCGGGAACGACGACTTCTCGGCACATGCCATCAACT
Source organism: uncultured Actinomycetes bacterium (assembly GCA_903874965.1). Classification (GTDB taxonomy): domain Bacteria; phylum Actinomycetota; class Acidimicrobiia; order Acidimicrobiales; family RAAP-2; genus CAIQEU01. The sequence continues at coordinate 15,284 of CAIQUD010000014.1, forward strand.
TGGGTGGTCACGACCGGGGGATAGACGACCGAGGAACCGTCAGCACTGCGAGCGACCATGACGGCAAGTTCAGCCTCGAGATCAAGCGCAACTTCAATGAGGACACGCCCGAACGCCGAGAGCGCAACCACCCGGTCAATTGCGCGGTCTTCAGTTTCCTCAACAAACACACCTCTTCCGTCATAACCCCCTTGAGCTGGCTTGATGATCAATGGAAGGCCGACCGATCTCGCGAAGGAGAGGACCGTCGACTGAATGTCGTCCATCCACGCACCTTGGTCAACAACGACAAAGGAAGGCAGGGGGAAGCCAGCATCTTGGAAGGTTTCTCGCATCGTCGCCTTGTCAGTTGAGGCTTCGAGTGTTTGGAGGCCAGGAGACAGGGTGACTCCACGCGCCGCAAGGTTGCGGAGTTGCTCCAAGTCCACCTGCTCATGATCAAAGGTGACTACGTCGACCAGGGCACTCAATTGTTCAAGGGCAGCGAAGTCAGTGGCAGCGCCAATGAGGCATGCGTCGGCCACCGAACATGCAGGATCATCAGGGTGATCCGCCAACACGATGGTGGTAATTCCTAGCTCTTTAGCTGCCTCACAGAGCATGAGGGCCAACTGCCCTCCGCCGACGATTCCGACGGTCTGATGTGTCTTCGAAGTAACCTGAGCATCCACGGCGCCCACGCTACCGGTCGCTCACGTCTACTCAGGAGGCCGCATGATGCGCATTGGCGCCGGAATCAATACTTCAGCAACGGTTGAAGGCATTACTGCTCACATCGGAAAACTTGCCGATGCCGGATTTCACGCAGCATGGGCAAGTCAGATCTTTGGTCATGATGCGCTGACCGCTCTTGCGGTCGCAGGTGCCCTCGTTCCCGGGATTGAACTCGGAACCGGTGTGGTTCCTGTGTACCCTCGACACCCTCAGGTCATGGCAGCACAAGCACTGACGGTCCAGTCGGCGACGAACAACCGCCTCCTGCTTGGGATTGGCCTGAGCCACCAGGTCATGGTTGAGAACTGTTGGGGCATGTCCTTTGATCGTCCTGCTCGCTACATGAAGGAATACCTCGCGGCACTCATGCCAATGCTCCATGGAGAGGCCTCCAATCTCGATGGAGAGGTGCTGAAGGCCATCACCTTTGGGCCACTTGACATTCCCGACGTGAAGGCGCCGCCTGTATTCGTCGCCGCACTTGCGCCAGCGATGTTGAGGTTGGCAGGCACTGTGGCCGACGGAACAGCCACATGGATGACCGGAACGAACACCATCCGCACGCACATTGCGCCGACCATCCAGGCGGCAGCAGATGCCGCTGGTCGGCCGAAACCGCGAGTCGTTGTTGCCTTGCCGGTTTGTGTGACCAGCGATCCCACAGCTGCTGCCGCAGCGATCAATGAGGACTACTCGTTCTACCCAAGTCTTCCGAGCTATCGAGCAATGCTCGACTTAGAAGGTGCCAATACTGCAGCAGAGATTGGCTTCATTGGTTCTGCTGAGCAGATCCGCCAACAATTAGCGGACCTCGAAGACGCAGGCGCAACGGATCTCAGTGCCGCAATTTCCGGCACGCCAGATGAGCGGGCGGCAACGTTTGAATTGCTTGCCTCCATTGCGAGATCTGCCTAGATCATCCTCAGCGCGGCAGCGTGGTGTGCTTGAACTCATTGATGGCAGGTTGGTTGACCATGAGATCAACGAGTCGTGCAATGAGGTCAATTGATTCTTGAGGGTTCCCGGTCGGTCGTTCCATATACCGAACAAACACCGATTGATTGTTGACGAAGAAGGTTGGGACGCCGAAAACCTGATCACCGCCAGCACGGCGTGTCCATGTCTCGGCGATCTCGGCTCGCGGAGTGCCGCCATCGACATACGCGAAAATCGGTGTCGGGTCGATACCAAACTGCTCCAAGACGGTCGTTACTTGCACACGAGTTCGAAGCGTCACGCCTTCATCATGGCGAGCAGTGAACAATGCAAGATGGACATCCAAGAACTTGTCGGGCGCGAGGTCTCGAGCTGCAAGTCCGACTTCGAGGGCAAGAAGGTCAGCGTCATAGGCCGGGTCTTCCCAAGCGGGTGGATTGCCAGGAGCGATGTGACCTTGGCTCAGCGTGAAGGGCTCGAAGGTGATGTCAAAACCAGCGCCCGCTTTTTGCGCCACGACAACGTGCTCATGGATGATGCGGGCGAAGGGACACCGGTAGTCAAAATTGAGGCCAAAGGCAGGAGTAGTCACGCAACAGTGAACTCCAATTCCTCTGGAGTATTCCAAGCAGGAGCACCAGGGCACCATGAAGGTGCTCTGGCAGACCTCTGCCTAGTGGTTGGAGTGTGCGCGCACGGTAATCGCCGTCACAACAATCCCAGAGTCTGGGGCATTGGACGTGATCTCTACTTCATCACCGACGGCCAAGCTTCCCTTGCCACTGTGCTGGATGGTTGCAGTTGCAATATTGAAGACCACCGACGTGAGATCACCATTCGTGTGCAACCAAGCGGCCGATGAGTCGCTGGTTTCTGTCAAAGCAACCGTCATCGTTGTCGTGTCGAGGGCCGTGACATTGCCTTGCCATTCCATGGCCGCTTTTTGCACGTTCCCGCTTTGGCAATTGGAGTTCTCGCTGTCGCCGCTGTCGGAGACGACCGTCACCGGGCTGGTGCTGGTCCCACAGTCAATGCTGTCGCTTCCAGTGCCGCCGTTGAGGTGGTCAGAGCCGCTTGAACCGCCGTGGAGGTGGTCATTCCCATTGCCGCCGTTGAGTGTGTCATTGCCGTCACCAGCAACCAGGGTGTCATCGCCGTCATCACCATTGAGCGTGTCATCGCCGGTTCCGGCGTTGAGGGTGTCGTTGCCAGTTCCTCCATTGAGAATGTCGTTCCCGGCACCACCATTGAGCGTGTCGTTTTGCGCATCACCATTAATCGTGTCGGCACCCGCACCACCATTGAGCGTGTCGGCACCCGCACCACCATTGAGCGTGTCGGCACCCGCACCACCACTGATCGTGTCATTGCCGTCGTCGCCGTTGGCAACGTCATTGCCAAGTCCACCATTGACGACGTCTGTGCCAAGGCCACCGCTCAACGTGTCATTGCCATCGTCACCATTCAACGTGTCATTGCCGTCGCCGCCTGCGAGCACGTCATTTCCTGCGCCACCGCTCAAGGTGTCATCACCAGCACCACCGCTCAAGGTGTCGTTCGCAGATGATCCAACAAGGACGTCATTACCCTCGTCGCCAAGGAGGGTGTCGCCAGCGGCGGTTACAGCCGCACGTTGGAGGTGTCCTGATCGAACGCCAGCCGAAAGGCGGTCATCGCCAAGTCCACCAATCAACGTCACCTTGGCATAGCCACCAGCACTCAGCGTGTCATTGCCTGCAAGTCCGCAAACCACATCACCTGCATGCTTGGCAGTCAGGGTGTCATTGCCAGCTGTCCCCCAGATTGTGCACTTGTGGCCGTCTGCGGTAGGGGCCTTGCCCGAGGATGCTTGAGCAATTGCCGCATTGGAAATACCAATTGCGGAGAGCACGGCGAAACTCGAAGCTCCAGCAAGAAACTTCCAACGACGAGAATGGGATGATCGGGCCATGGACAACTCCTTTAATGGATGTCTTGACCGTAGAGTACGTCCGCGAGGGCCTTATCGATCAAATCTGAGCGATGGCTGAAGGGCTTCGCAGCTTCCCCGGGTTGCTGTCTAGGTTCGCCGAATCCTGGTGTTGAGGAGCTCGACTGGGGCATCCCCAGGGCAAAAAGGCTGGAAGGCGCACCATCCGCAAAGTGGCCCCGGCTTGGGCTGGAAGCGATCCTGTTCACAGCTCGTGGTGATTGTTGACCAGAGAGCTTGAGTCCGACGAAGCGATGCGGTGACCACGCGGTCGTCACAGGGTTGCGTGAGGCGAAGTCCATCGCGCAAGTAATAGAGGTTGAGGCTCACTGGCGTTTTTCCAACGTGCTCGCGCAACAACAACGCGTAGGTGCGCATGGCCCTGAATTCTTTGTCCTCGTAACCCGCTCTTGGTGGCTTTCCCGTCTTGTAGTCAATAATCGACAGGCTTCCATCGGGCGCTTCATCAACTCGGTCAATGATTCCTCGAAGTTCTCCTTGACCGAGAAGTCGAGTGAGTTTGGTCTCGGTCAAGATGGCGACCGGTACGTTTGGATCTTCCATGGAGAAGTACCCATCAAGCGAGGTCTCAGCCAGGGAGATGAACTTCTCGAGGCCAGGGAAGTCAGCAATACCGGAGAACGTCCCGTCCTGGGAGAGTTCCTCGCAAGCTTCCGCCAGAAATTTCGACGCATGTTCTCTGGTCCGCTGACCTCGATCAATCATGGAGAACAACAATTCAAGCGATCGATGAACGGCGGTCCCCTTGGCGGTGGCATTGGTCGCTGGCTCGGCAATTTGATCGATCGCCGAATACCGAAAGCGCCTCGGACACTGGTCGAACGTTGATGCACTTGAGGGCGAAAGACTGACCGGAGGCGTGACCACGTGAGCAGCGTAGGCCGGAGGTGTCGCGTTCATGGGTGAACCGTCGAGTTAGATGGAGCAGTGGCGAAGAAGCGTGCGGCGAAACCAGATGCTCGAGAACAGAAGTACGACCGCGCGACGTCTTGGTCGGGACTTCGAGCCGGTGATCCAATTGATGTTGAGGGCGTCCCGGGCCGCGGGATTACGTTTACCTTCCTTGCCCATGTCACCAACAGGGCGACCAATGAGACGTGGGTTGAAGCGGTCGGTGGAAGAGATGGGCGACGTGATGTCCGGTCGTTTCGACCGGAACAAATCTTTCCCCGCGGAGCGCTCAAGAAAAAGGGCACGGGGCTTTCTCTTGCAGAACAGCCAGGTTTGCCGCTGATCTAGCGCGAGGGATCGAGGAGAATTTTCCGACATCCATCAGCGTGGGTGTCGAAGAGTTCATACGCAGCCACTGCTTCAGTGAGCCCCATTCGGTGCGTGAAGATCGAATCAGGAACGATCACGCCTTGTTGCAACAAGGGAACGAGTGCATCCCACGTTCCGGGAATGGCGGCAAAAGCCGCTCGAACCGTGAGGCGCTTGAAGAACATGAGGCCCATCGGGAGCGGCAAGGCCATATTCAGATTGACGCCGACCACTGACACGGTGCCACCAGCAGCGACGGCATAGGTGGCATCAGTGACGGTCGCATCATGACCAATTGCTTCAATGGCTGCATCAACGCCGCGACCTTCCGTTGCTTCTAAGAGCTGTTGGGAAGCCGGGACCGCACGAGCATCTATTGGCTGAGCGCCGAGGTCAGCAGCAGCCTTGAGACGTTCCGGGTCATTATCAATGGCATAGATGACGGAAGGTCCAAAGAGCTTGGCTGCATGAACGGCCATCGTGCCAACGGGCCCAAGTCCATAGACCGCGACGGAAGCACCAGGTTGAATATCCGCCATCTTCGCCCCGAGGTAGCCAGTGGGAAGGATGTCGGTCAGAAGGACAGCTTGTTCAACCGTGAGGCCAGCATCAATTTTGCGAACGAATGAATCAGCGTGGTCAACCGCAATGAACTCTGCTTGTGCACCGGGATACTGCGGAACGGTGCCAACGGCATTGATCATTCCTTGCACACAACAAACTGGATCACCAGATCGACATGGCCCACAAATGCCGCAAGCAACGACCGCGGAAAGAAGCACTCGATCTCCAACGGCAACGGAGGTAACCGATGGTCCAGCCTCGACAACCGTGCCGATGCCTTCGTGTCCAAGTTGGACACCGTCACCAGGAAGGTCGCCATGGTAGAGGTGGAGGTCAGAGCCACAGATCGCTGTTGCCTCAAGTTTGACGATAATTCCGTGTGGTGAAGGCAGCGTTGGGTCCGGGACGGACTCAACGGAGACGTTTCGAGGACCTTGAAGGATGACAGCGCGCATGGGCCGAGGCTAGATCTTTCGGCGGCGCAACTACGGCTTCGTGAGGATCTGGGCATAGACCCCACGTCCAACCGTGATCGCACCTACTTGCCATCCATCGATCGCAAGGGCGTGAAAGAACGGTGAGCGATGAGGGTCAGTGGCTTGTCCCGGAAGTGGTCCCGTTGTTGGATTTACCACTTGTTCCGTCAACCCAAAGAACAACAACGTCGGTAGTTGTTCTCCAGCAGTCATCTGGTCAAGACGTTGCACCCAACGCCTTGGGTGATACGTCGAGTCTCCAAGGTCGGCTGCTGCAAGGAAGGTCGTGCGTTCCCGTTCAATTGGTGCAAGAACGGTATAGCCAGCTTCATTTGACGACGTCACCACGTAGAGAGGGGGCACGCCAGTTCTGGTCGCCGAAAAGCCAGACCAAGCAAAGTTGTAACGAAGTCCTGCATCGAAGACTTGAACGGCATCACCACTGATCGGCAGCTTGTTTGCCAAGGTCATCGTGCCATTGAGGTCGCTGACTGGATAGTCGGCGCGATGCGTCGTCGGAGCGAGAGCGAGGACCACGGCAACAGCACCTGTAGAGACCCAAATCACGAGGTTGCGGACCTTTGGCATCTTGAGCGACAACAAATGGCTGAGGCCGGCCGTGAGAAGGACAGCGACGGCTGGGTACATCACCTCATCGGTTCGTCCCGTCCCAAGAGGGACCATTCGGATCGCCGAGAGAACAACGGCCAGCAGTAAGGCAACCGCAGGGGCTACTGACCTCGCACCGAGTTCTTTGCTGCCAATTCCTAAGAGGAATAGGAGGGAGCCGAGCATGACCAATGCGACAGCGGTGACAGCAACATGGTTGGTCGTAAGAGCCGGAGCTCCTGTCAGACCAGCACTGAAGCCTCCAAGAATGTGCTGGAGGCTTCTGGCAAAGCCACCAGGCGAGGACCAGTTGACGAAGAACGGCGACCAAAATGCGTGGAGTGATGGCGGTACTGGTTTCCAAAAGATGATGAGGACCGGCAAGACGAGCACGAACGACACCAACAGAGGGAAGAACGATGCCCTGAGCGACGTCTCGGAGCGGTAATCGTCAATCAACACCGCCGTCCAGCAGCCAATGATGACGGGAACGAGGGAGAAACTGGCGCCGAAGGCAATGACGGACCAGAGAACCAGCCACCACCGATTGGTCGTTCTGGCACTGATCCGTGCCGTCAAGCCAAGCAAGATCGCTGCCAAGAGCAATTCCGTCGTATACGGCTTCACCCTCGTTGAATAGGTAATCACGACTGGGCTCAGCCAGATGGCCACCGCAACTGCGGCACTCGGCCACTCGGGAAGTTTGAAGCTTCGAAGCATCCACCAAAGTGCCGGCAACGAAAGCAGTCCTGCAACAAGCGCGGGCAATTGCGCATAGACCGCCGTTGGGGCCGTCCAGTGGAGGAGGGGCCAAACACCGAGGCTAAATCCAGGAAACGTTGATACGAGATCGGAAGCACGGCCGAAACTGACCCTCGCTGGAGCGGCAACCCAGGCATCATCTCGAAAAAGTCCACTCGACGTGGTAAGTCCTGTGAGGCGGGCGGCCAGTCCAACGAGGGCGCCGAGCACGAGGAGCACCTCGGGCCGCCTCCACCTTTGCTTCACGTCACTGCCCGGCCCTTGCACGACGCGAGCGTAGCGAAGCCCTTCGGGTTAATCCTCGAGCCCCATCACGCTCACCTTTCCGAATCCCTGCATCTCCGCGAGGACAACGTATGCCTGAGCGATCGTGCCGGCGTCAATGATGCTGGTCACATTGCCTGCTTCGTCGAGATTGAGGTTGGCTCCATGAATGGCGAAGAAGACATCGGTTACCTCGGTATTTTCTGCCGGGACCGAAAGCGTGTGGACGGAACCTGCAGGTTCAAAGAGGTAGGAGCCGGCCGTGTTGACTTCTGGGTACTCGAGGTACTTCCAACTTCCCGACAAGGTAAAGGCATAGACCGTGCCCGTGTGCTTGTGCGTTGGCACGAGGTAGCCAGGTTGGAACTTTGTTCGAATCACCCAGAGGCCTGCTTCGATGTCGACTTGAAGCAGTTGCAACGTGCTTCCATCGCCGAGGTCGACAAAGGGAAGATCAGATTCGCCGACGTGGAGGGCAGTTGGGATACTCGTCATGGACATCGTTGGCTCCTTTAAGGTTCCTTTTAGTGTGACACCGACAGCGGCATGAAGGGAAGTCCATGGCCAACGAAGGACAGCGACAGTACTTTTCCGACGCGATGCGCACCAAGCGGTGGCCCAGCCGTGAGCCCTTCACCGCAATGGCGATCCCCCCGCTCTTAGAAATAGCGCACCTTCAACCTGGCATGTCGGTGCTCGACATTGGCTGCGGCGGCGGCCAGATGACGAAGGCAGTTGCTTCGGTCGTTGGCCCAACGGGTCGAGTTGTCGGAGCAGACATCTCCGAAGCGATGCTCGAGCTTGCGAACTCACGTCGTGAACCGAGCGATGGCAATGTGTCGTTTGTCCTTGCTGATGTCCAGACCGACGACATCTCAGGAGCGCCGTTTGATGCAATCGTGAGCCAATTCGGACTGATGTTCTTCGAAGATCCAATTGCGGCATTCACCAATCTTCGAAAGCACCTGAGGGCAGGGGGAGCGTTGTCAGGCGCAGTTTGGCAAGACATGGAGAACAATTTGTCCTTCATGGCGCACCGGCTCGCTGCTCGAGGATTTCAGCGCGAGATCCCGAAGCAAGGGCCAGTTCCTCAAGGTCCTTTCGCCTTCGCCGATCAGTGCTACGTAGATGGTTTGCTCGTCGCTGCAGGCTTCAGCGAACCGAAGTGGACCCTTCACTCAGCAATACGGCCTTGTGCACTCGATGACGTGGTGACGGTGCAAATGTTGCTCAATGCAGGTATTGATGAAGATCGAGTTCATGAGGCCTATTCGATTGCTGTTGAAGAACTTGCAGCAGTGACGGGGGATGACGGAGTGGTGCAGTGCCCCTTGGAGATCCAGCTCTTCACGTGCACGGCTCCTTGAGGCGTTCATGACCTCTTGGGAAGCGGTCTACGCCACCAAGGATGCAGCGGAGCGTTCGTGGACCGAGACCGGGCCATCCCATTCGCTTCCTTGGGTGCTTGAGGACTCCCCACAGCTTTCACGCTCAATTGTCGATATTGGTGGTGGCGCCTCCCGGCTCGCCGATTCGCTTGTCGCTCGTGGGTTCACGAACGTGACCGTGCTTGACCTTTCCCCCTCTGCCTTGGAAGAGGTCAGGGGGCGACTTGGTGACGCCGTGCAACTCGTTGTTGCAAATGTGCTCGAGTGGGATCCTCCCCAACCCGTGGATCTGTGGCATGACCGTGCCGTCTTTCACTTCTTCGTCGAACCCGAAGAACAACTTCGTTACGTCGACCGGGTAACACGTGCCGTGAGAGAGGGTGGCACCTTCGTTCTTGCGACGTTTGCTCCGAACGGACCTGAACAGTGCTCTGGGCTTCCCGTCACGAGGTGGTCGGCCGCTGAACTTGAAGACCGATTTTCTCAAGGGTTTCAGTTGCTGCAGTCAGAAGAACATCTCCACGTGACGCCCTGGGGTGCGAATCAGCCCTTCACCTGGGTGAGGTTCCGAAGATTTCAGTAGCGACGTGCGAGGGAGGCGAGCTCGCCAAACAGTGACGGAACCGATGGTGAGCTCGCAAGTGGATCGAGGTCTGCCCAAATGGTCGCCACGTTGATGGCCACTCGTTCTCGATCAAGCCATGTGGAGAACTCTGTGTCGTCAAATGAACGGTCAAGATCGGCCGTTGCCTCTCTCCGTGTCATTCCGGCTGCATGTCGTGCGATCGTGCCCTCTTGGATGGCGGTCAAGTAGCGAGCAACTGCTTGAACACCGGCGAGGTCCGTGAGTGGTCCATGGCCGGGGACGATGACCTTTGGTTCACGCTCGCAGATCCACGAACAGGCTGATAGCCAATTGCTAATCGGGCCGGCCCACACAATTGGAGTTCCGCCAATGAACAGCAAGTCCCCGGCGAACAACACCGACGCATCGGGTACGAAGGCGACGGTGTCACCTTTCGTGTGGGCTGGACCGAGTTCATGGAGTTCTACCACTCGGTCATCAATCTCCATCGAGTGAACTCCGGAGAACGTTTGGGTTGGAGGACTGAGTTCATTGCCGAGGAACTCGAACGCTCCAAATGCACGCTCGAGATACTCGCCGAGTTCTGCTCCCAATTGGTCGGTAATTGACAGCAGTCCAGCCATTGCCGAGGGAGGGAGTTCATCCATTTCTCGTGCCGACGCCACTGAAGCAATGACCTCAACACCGGGGAGAGCAACGAGTCCGTTGCCATAGCAGTGGTCGCCATTGGCGTGGGTATTGACCAGGGTCGAAATTGGCGAATGCGCAGTGATCGGCTCGATCGCATCTAAGAACCCTTGCGTCAGCGGTCGGTCATACAGCGTGTCGATCATGGCGGACTGACGACCACCGACGACGAGACCCGCATTGGACCATCCCCAGCCACCAGTTGGATGGAGATAGGCAAAAACGCCGTCTGCTACTTCTTCGAGAGTGTGGTCCGTCGGTCGACTCATGAAGTGAAGTCTCGTATTCTTTGGACCGCTCGTCGAGCGCGATTGGTGCGCGACCGGCGCTTTCGCTCCTCTTCTAGAGGTGGGACCATGGCGAGATGAGTGATCACGACAAAGCCGCCTACTTCCACGGCACAAAAGCCAATCTCGAGGTTGGCATGCTGATTGTGCCTGGCTTCTCCTCAAACTTTGGAAGCCGAAGACTGTCAAATCATGTGTACTTCTCCGCCACACTCGATGCGGCAACATGGGGCGCAGAGTTGGCGCTTGGTGAAGGGCCAGGGAGGATCTACCTCGTTGAACCACTTGGACCTTTCGAAGATGATCCGAATTTGACGGACAAGAAGTTTCCAGGAAACCCGACGAAGTCCTATCGATCTCGAGACCCGTTGCTCATCACGGGTGAGCTCAACGATTGGGCCGGCCACGAACCAGAACTACTTCAGACAATGAGCGACAACGTGGAGCGAATGCGGCTCCTCGGTGTTGAAGCGGTCGACGATTGAGATCCCTCAAGTGTTCGTCAGGGTGTGATCGGTGAGGGTGAAGCAGTGCGGCGTAGGATTCTTTCGTGGCTTCGCTCGTGATTTTCTCAAGCAATGTGCCCCGGTTGGCAGCCTTTTATGAAGCGATCCTCGGGGCGACTCCGATGATCGAGTCGTCGGGGGACATTCGCCTTTTCACGCAGCACGATGAGGTGCTCATTCACTCCATCCCTGCGAAGATCGCAAAGACGATTCAAATTTCGGTCCCTCCAGTGCCTCGGGATGAAGCGGCAATCAAACCTGGTTTCGAGGTCGACGCACTCGAGCTGGCGCTCGAGCGCGTGCGTGCAAATGGTGGGGTCGTCACAACGCGGAACTTCGTCCACAACGGCGTAGCCCGCCATGACGTGCTTGATCCCGACGGCAATGTGATCACCCTTCGGAGTTTGAGTCTCGATCATTGAGCGATCTGGCCGGGGTTGTTCGTCCGCCAATCGAGTTTGTTCCGAAGTGGAATGCTGAGGTCCGTCAACCTCTTCGCAACACCGAGGAGCGCAATGCTCTTGACATTGCAAGGCAACTTGGAGCGGGTGACGGGGATCGAACCCGCATGGCCAGCTTGGAAGGCTGGGGCTCTACCATTGAGCTACACCCGCGTAACGGCTAGAGGTTACAAGACGATGTTGCGTCCCGTGCGCAAGGGGGTCAGTTCTTGTTGTTCACTGCTTGACCCCAGGGGCTCACTGGGGTGATTGAACCAAAGACTTCTTGGAGGTCGGCCGCAACCGCAAGTGTTCGACCATCATTGAATCGATTGGCAACCACTTGGACGCCAAGGGGAAGTCCATTTGCCATTCCAACTGGTACGCAGGCGACCGGCAAACCCAAGACGTTCATCGGCGCGACGAAACGGGATTGTTCATTCACCCACTCTTGGCTTGCCTGATCGAGGACATCAACGTCATTGAGAAATGGTGGTTCGGTCCAGGTTGGCCCAACAATCACTGGATACCGCTGGAAGAACTGCGACCACTCCATTTGGAGTCGGTATCGCTCACCATGAAGCTTGAAGGTTTCGGCCAGATCTGGAACCTCATACTGCTCGGCGGCAATCTCAAGAACCCAGATGGCTTCCTCGGAGGCAACGCCCCTCAAGGAGGGAAGCTCTTGGGCAATGTCGCCGAGCAGAAGCTTTGACCAAATCGTTCTGGCTTCAACAATCGAGTCAGGGGCGATCTCGGTCACGGTGTAGCCAAGTTCGGTCAGCGCTCGACCGGCGAGTCGGACACTTTCTGCGATCACTGGGTTCGTGGTTCCACCTGGTGGTTCTGGAATGAGTGCAACGGCCCCTCGCGGAAAGGACCGTTCGACGGGCAGGGTCGGTGCGCAGAGGGGGTCGCGAGGATGCGCGCCGGCCAAGAGATCAAAGGCAAGTCGAACATCCTCAACACGACGGGCCATAGGCCCGGTGACCGCCATCAGCTGTGACGCCAAACTTGGGGGATCGACCGAAGTTGTGCTGGCGGTTGGAATTCGGTGAGGTGTTGGCTTGAGCGAAGCGATGCCGCAGCAATAGGCAGGATTTCGAACCGAGCCACCAATATCGTTCCCGAGACCGAGTGGACTCATGCCGCTTGCAATTGCCGAAGCTTCACCTCCAGAGGATCCAGCCGTCGTTCGATCCTTGTCGAAGGGGTTCCTGGTGAGGCCATAGAGCGAAGACCTGGTGTGAACGCGAAGACCAAAGTCGGGCAGGTTCGTCCTCGCAAACGCGATGCCCCCGGCATTGCGAAGACGCTCAACTGCGGGGTCGTCCTGCGTCGCAATGGCATCAAGATACGCAGGGACGCCATCAGTGGTTGGGTAGCCCGTGACATCAATGTTCTCCTTCACCGTGAAGGGGACGCCATGCAATGCACCAAGTGTGTCGCCTCGGATGACTGCTGCATCAGCGTCACGTGCCTGGTCGGTCGCCTCGTCAATCATTCGGACAATGGCGTTCAGTTCCCCGTTGACGGTCGCCACCCGATCGAGATGGGCCTGCAGAACTTCGGACGGACTGAACAGCTTTTCCCGAATCCCTTGCGCAAGTTCTGACGCTGATTTGTTCCAGAGTTCTTCCACTCGACCACCCCTCACTTCTCGCCTGAGACTAGGTGAGGTTCCTGGCAGTCGTCTGATGCTTCCGGTGACCTCGGTAGGGTGAAGAAGTGGACGCCATTTCGCACCTGGAGATGGAACAGTGAGTGCATTGCGGATCTCAGGGACGACGCCAGAAAATTCGCTCTATGTGCGAGTTGGCGGGATGGCGTTCTTTCGACAACTGGTGGCCAATTTCTACGATGGCGTTGAGGTTCGACCAGTCCTTCGAGCAATGTATGACGAGGACCTCACGAGTGCCAAAGAGCACCTCGCGTTGTTCTTTGCGCAGTATTTCGGCGGACCCGAGACCTATAACGAGACACGCGGACACCCGCGCCTACGAATGCGCCATGCGCCCTACGTGATTGATGTCAATGCTCGAGACCTTTGGCTCGAGGCAATGCTCCTTGCTATTGAAGGCAGTGGCGCAAGCCAAGAGGACCGAGCGGAACTCATTGCCTATGTTGACGTTGCCGCCAACTCACTGCGAAACGCCTGACCTCAGTCGGTGAAGTTGGGCTTCCGCTTATCGCGGCGAGCCCGAATGGCTTCTTCGAAGTTCTTGGTCGTGAGACGAATGAAGAGTTGGCCGAGTCCCTCATGCTCCATGTGGTTCTCAAGGCTTGACGCATCGAGTGACTGCCAGAGCGAGCGCTTGGTCATTTCAATGCCAACTTGCGAGAATCCAGCAATCTGTTCGGCAAGTGCGAAGCACGTTTCGAGCAGGTGCTCGCCTTCAACGACTCGAGAAATCATCCCGATAGAAAGCGCCTCGTCCGCGGTCACGTCCCGTCCCGTCAACATGATCTCTGCGGCCCGTCCCTGACCAATGGTTCGAGGGAGGAGGTAGCTCAGACCAAGTTCAGAGGCTGTCAGACCATTGTTGATGCCCGCCGCCCGGAAGTAGGCCGAGGTAGCTGCGACTCGGAGGTCGGTTGCAAGCGCAAGGCAGAAGCCACCACCGATTGCTGCACCATTGACCGCGGCGATCACGGGTTGATGCATCTTTCGAATTGTGGAAACAACGTTTTCAAGCAACCCCATGGACCGGAGTGCAATGGTCGGCAGTCCAAGCCCATCAATGTTCGGCACCATTCCGGGATCTTCCAAATCTGCACCAGAACAGAAGCCATGGCCGGCTCCGGTCAAGACAACGACCCGACAGTCATTGTCACTGCTCAGTGCCTCAAGTTGCTCCCGAAGCGGGATCATGACGTCAAAGGCCATGGCGTTCATTCGCTCAGGACGATTGAGGGTTACCAGTCGGACGTGTGGTCGGGGTGTCGTGACTTGCAAGAATGACTGCTCTGGATCACTCATTGCGCGTCCTGCATCCACGCCAACGCGCCACCATCAAGGTTGACCACGTCGTAGCCAGCCTCGTCCAGCAGGGCTGCGGCCTTCATTGACCGTCCACCCGACCTACAGGCACAGAGGATTTGGCGATCCTTTGGCAACTCACCAATTCGAGCTTCCAATTGACCAAGTGGGATGTGCACATAGGTCGGATAGGTCCACTCGGCGACTTCGTCGTCTTCTCTGACGTCGAGCAGGAAGATGTTCTCGCCACTCGCAAGGCGTGCCTTTACTTCTTCAGGGGTCGTAACGCCGATAGTCATGAGTTCCTCCTAGGTTGACGTTCAGCGAGCATAGGCAGGCCTCAACCAACCTGTCGGCGACGGCGACCGAGAATCACCGAAGTGACGCCAAGGCCAAACAGCGTGAGACTCCCGAGGAGAAGTGGCGAAAGGTTGAGTCCTGTCATTGGAAGCACAGGGATGCTCGAGATTTCCGGAATCGCCAAGGTGATGGCCGTCGGGCCAAGATCAACAGCGAGCGGACCTGCGGTGCAATGGAGTGCGGGGTCAAGCACATAGCCAACCGGTGCGGAGCGTTCTCGCACGCACCACGTTTCAGCGGCTGGAACTCGGAAACTGAGCAGCCCAGAGGCATTGGTTGTTCCGCCACCGAAATAGGCATAGCCATTCGGTGCGACGACCGTTGCCGGCAGCGGGGGACCGTCATAGCCCGGAGGAATTTCGCCTTTGACGAAAAGATCGAATGTTGCATTCGGCACCCCTGTTCCAGGCGTTGCCGAGTTGTACTTCTGAATGGTGAACGTCACCAAGTGCTCTCGCTCATCAATGAGCAAGGGAACTGCTGAACCAATCAGTGGACCTGCAGAACACCGGAGCGCTGGGTCGAGCACAAAGCCAGGTGGCGTTGCATGTTCAAGAACACACCAGGTCGTTCCACTTGGAACGATGAACGTCAGGTGGCCGCCGAGGTCAGTTGTCCCCCGGGCATACCACGTCGAGCCAGCGATGACTCGAGCGGAACTTGGTGGCGAGGTGAGCGGCCCGCCCGCAGGACCAGGGTTGACGGAGTAGAGGTCATAGATAGCGCCCGGCACGCCAACCCCTGGCTGGCTCGCATTGCGCTTTGAGACGGAGAGTTCGGTCAGCACCGTCTCGTCAGAAAAGACAATGGCTCGGATCTCTCCGGGCACCAAGGTTGCGAACACCGTCGGCACGGTCGCCAAGTGATAGTTCGGAGGCGGAGCTGTTTCGGTAATTCGATAGTCGCCGGGTAGTAGCTGGTCAAAACTTGGCGAGGGACAAAACCCGTCCGCAGAAGTGATGCACAAGCCGAGGTCAACAGCGAACGTCCCATTTCGATCAGCGTCATATTGAAGGTGGAAGGTTGCGCCCGCCAGCACCGCCCCCGTCGTTGCATCAACCTTCTTGAGACCAAGAGAAGCCCGAATGGCCAGTTCGGTGAGCGCACCAGAGAGCGTGACCGTGGTCGTGGCACCCGAGGTGACGACAGCCACTTGATCGGGGCTCGGCTGATAGCCAAAAGGTGGGAGTACCTCATGGACGGAATAGGTCCCGAGTGGAAGCGGATCGCTCGGCCCTGCGTAACCAGTGCTATCGGTCGTCAGGGTTCCAACCACCAAACCATTCGCATCTCGAATCTCGAAGACTGCTCCAGTGAGTGGAAGGTACGCCGGGTCATCGCCGGCCTTTTGGAGATCGATCAGACCCGTCTGCAGGCCACTATTGACCGAGAGAGCTCTCGCAATGACGGTTGGACTCGACCCAGCGCCAACGACCTGTGCATTGGCGACGTGCAAGGTGGGACCGACGTAGGAAATTCCGCGCTGTCCAACGGTTGCAACAACACTGACGGTTATTGGGTGGACTGGACCACCCGGATTCACCACGATGACTGAGAACGCTCCCGATGCATTCGTCACGGCGGTCAGTGTCGTAGGTCCGCCAACCGTCGAGAAGTTGGCGCCATGAACGGAAAGTTGGACCGACACGCCCGAGAGCGCTCGTCCCGAACCGGGGAACGTGATCCGACCACCAATGGTCGCGGAAGTCGTAATGGACGTGTCGCCGCTCGTAATGCCGAGTGAAATGACTGCGTTCCCCGTCGAGCCAGATGCTGCCGTGAAGAGCCCCTTGAGGGCGAGGTATGCCCGAGTGAGACCAGGCTCCATGACGACTGTTGGCGACGACCACCACTGTTGCGTCGAAAGGAGCCGCATTGCTGCCCCAACTTCATTTGCCGAGAATTGACCGGCGAGCCCGTGAGCAACCCATCCGAGCGCACTTGCTTCGGACAAAACGTAGCCAAGTGCTGCGTTGCCAGACGTTCGAATTCCTGACGGAGCAGCTGTTGGGACATACGCGTAGGTCGGTGAAGGATACGAGCCAGAGTTTGTTGGTCGATTTGCGCACAGCACCCATCCGAGGGTGCCTGGGAAACCCGGTCCATAGGATCCGTACCAAGTATTGATGCCGCCATAGGTCCCGCAGTACCCCTTGAATGCAGCCGGAGGATTACCCGACGTGCACGCAGTTGGTCCGGATCCGGCAGCAGCGGCTACTCGATCGACCGAGATTGCTTGTCCGGAGACAGCAACGGTCGCGACTAAGGCCAGCGTGGAGAAGCAATGACGCAAAACTGCTCCTCTCGTGATTCGGACCGTAACCCAGATCCGCGATCAATGCTTGATCCGTGGATCTACCTCGGGGCTTCCAAGGGGAACTTGTAGGATTGGCATGTGCCGATCCCGCAGAGCGAGCTCTTCGATGGTGAGGAAGTCGTTGTTGAAGTCCGCCAACATTGGTCCAAGATCATCGGGCCAATTTCGAGCGCAACGCTCGTCGTAGCAATTGTCACGACCGTTGGTGTCCTCGTTGCACCGGCACCGGTCTGGCTTATTTGGGTGGCGGTAGCAATTGTTCTCCTGCCGGTACTCAGAGCAGCCATCGCGTTTTTTCGGTGGTCGCGCTACTCAGTTGCGCTCACGACCGACCGACTCATTGTTCGCTCGGGAACTTTCGGTCGAGAGCAAGGCCAAGTGCGTCTCGATCGCATTGCCGATTTGCACTACGCGCAAACACTGTTTGACCGCCTTCTCGGACGAGGGGCGGTCACCATTGAGCGGGTAGACGACACGCCGGCGGTCTTCTCCTACGTGCGGCGACCAAAAGCATTTGTTCATGTGGTTACGGCAGAGCTGATGGTTCGTTCTGGTCAGGTCGACGGCGAGGCGGAGGTAACGAGTGGCTTGGCCGAACTGCAAACGGGTCGGCCCGTCCCAATCGACGTCAATCCCGATCTTTATGACCAAGATGATCGGTCGGTGGATCCCGTACCTGCGGGAGTGCCTCCAAGAATTGGTGAGCGACTCGAGGAACTCCTTGAACAATTCCGCGAAGGTGACATTTCGGCGGCCGAGTATGAAGAGGCCCGCCACGAAGTCCTCCAGCGGTGGACGATCGATCGTGACTCGAACGGGTAGGTTTGATCGATGCCTACTCCTCGCTACCGCTGTGCCGCCTGTGGCAACCTGACCCGCTTTGACGTCACGACGACGACGACGGAGAAGGCGTACTACCACTACTCAGTTGGTGGAGAGCTCTCCATTGAAGATCGGCTCGTGGTGGCCGCTCATGTTGATCAAGTCTCTTGTCGTTGGTGTGGACATGACCGCGCCGTTGAGATCCTGGAGGACTCAACAAGTGGAACCGACGAGGTTCCGGGAGAACTCGGCGATTGAAACGCTGGTTGAGGCGGCGTCCGAAGCTCGAGATGAGCCAGCTCGTCGACTCCTCAGGCGTTGCAAGGGCCGATCGCAGAATTCAACCCTTCTCAACGCTGTCTGAAAGCGGCGAAATGTGGTCGAGTGAGCATTTGGCTCCAGACCGACCGGCACTCTTTCTCTTCCTCAGTGGCAACTGCGACGGCTGTGTGCCGTTCGTCGCGGCACTGCATTCACCTCAAGCATCGGGGCTCGTTGTTGAAGAGACGGTCATTGTGTCGATTGCTGCGGACGACGATGCAGGAATGGAACTGGTTCATAACCGAGCGGCCGACGTTCCTGCGCTTCGTGGGCCTGAGTCTTGGGCCTCATTTCGCGTGCACGGGGCACCGTTCTTCGCACTTTTGGATCCTGTATCCCACACGCTGCTCACCGAAGGAGTCGCCTGGGATGTCGGTCAAGTTCGACGCCACTGCTTGGCCGCGTACAAGGGCGAGGATCTCGGCGTCCCAAGGATGGATGCACATGAGTGACTCTTTGGTGGCCGTGTTACAACCTCCTCGCAAGATGGACCTACCACCAACCGGTAGGGGAGCCATATGGGTAATGAGTTGTGCATTGACTGTCAGGCATGCAGTCTCCGAGAGACCAATGCCTGCCAAGACTGTGTTGTTTCGTTCTTGCTCAATCGGGAGCCAGACGATGCGATCATCATTGACGTTGAAGAAGTCCGCGGGCTTCGCTTGCTTGAGCGAGCAGGTCTCGTGCCTGGAATTCGTTTCCACGAACGTGGGGCGTCGTAGGGCAGTTGTTCGATGACGAGGAAGCATCTCCTCGTCACCAATGACTTCCTCCCGAAAGTCGGGGGAATTCAGTCATACCTCTACGAACTTTGGCGTCGACTCGATCCAGCGACCTCCTCCATTTTGACCGCGACATCATCGCCGGACGCTGCCGAATTTGACGCAGCGTGGAGTGGAACTGGGCATTGCATAGCTCGGGTGGAAGGAAAGACGCTCTTCTTCCCAACCAAATCTGCCCGTCGAGCAATTGAAGCAGAGATCACTCGGACGGGTGCAGAGCTTGTGCTGCTTGATCCGGCTTGGCCTCTTGGCATCCTTGGTCGAAAGCTGTCGGTTCCGTATGGTGTTGTGCTCCATGGGGCAGAGGTGACCATTCCGGGACGCCTCCCATTCCTCCGCAGAAGTTTGTCAAAGGTGCTCGCAGGTGCCTCGATTGCGATTGCTGCCGGGACCTATCCCGAACGTGAAGGCGTCCGTGCCATGGGTCATCCATTCCGTCGATTGATTCATGTCCCTCCTGGTGTCGATTCGACTCGTTTCGCCCCACTTTCACCTGAAGAACGGTCCGAAGTTCGGGCCAAGTACGACATTGGTGAAGAGCAAGAACTTGTGGTGAGCGTCAGCAGGCTGGTTTCGAGAAAGGGTATGGACGTTCTCATTCGTGCAGCCCATCAGTTGAAGGATTCGCATCCGAATTTGGTGATTGCCATTGGAGGAAGAGGGCGAAAGGAGAAGCATTTGCGACGCTTGGCCAAGCGCGGCCCGGCGGATATTCGCTTCTTGGACTTCGTCGCTGACGAAGCATTGCCAGGACTGCTGGGGGCGGCTGATGTCTTCGCCATGTTGTGTCGAAACCGCTGGGGTGGACTTGAACAGGAAGGCTTCGGGATCGTGTTTCTCGAGGCAGCGGCGTGTGGCGTTCCGCAACTCGCAGGCCGAAGCGGTGGATCAGCTGATGCGGTCGTTGATGGGGTAACCGGGCGAATTGTCGTCGAGCCTCGTTCACCAACGGCAGTCGCCAAGGCACTTGATGAGCTTCTGCGAAGCTCAGAACGAGCACAAATGGGGGCAGAAAGCCGTCGTCGGGCGGAAGCATCCTTCAACTACGACGTCCTCAGTTCTACATTGGGGCGTAGTCTGAGTCTTGATGAGGCGCCGTGAAGTCGCGCCGGAAGGAAGGCTGTCCGTGCCTGACCACGCAACTGAACAGATTCTGATTAAGGCATCGCCGAAGCGATGCTACGAAGTCGCGGCCAACATTGAGGCGTATCCGGAATGGATCGGCGACATGAAGGCGGTCATCGTCCTCGAACGCGACGATGAAGGTCGTCCACTGGTGACGGAATTTCGTGCAGCAGCGTTCGGAAAATCAACGTCGTACACCCTTCGCTATGACTATTCCTCCGCGCCAACCCGGCTTTCGTGGTCGCTCACGGCGTCAGATCTCCTTGATCACCTTGAAGGCACCTACGACTTCGAGTTGGCCAGTGGCGGCGCCTGCACCGTGACGTATCACCTTGAGGCAGCGCTTAAGGTTCCGATTCCGAGTTTTGTGAAGAGCCGGGCGGAGCATCGAATCCGAGCAACGGCCCTGCGTGAACTGAAGGCCCGGGTCGAGTCCACCTCGTGAGAGCGACGTCGACCGAGGCCACCTCGATCGGCGTGGACGTCGGTGGAACCAAGATTCTCAGCGTTGCGCTGAGTCCGACTGGTGCCATTCTTGCTCGCAAGAAGATTCCAACTCCTCAGCAGATCGACAGCGCAATCGGCAACCCAGTCGGGAGTTCGGTGGCTGCAGCAGTGGCCGAGACCGTTGCGGTACTCGCTGCAGAGGTTGGGCTCAGTCCGACCACCTGTGCACTCGGTCTTGGCGTTCCAGGGATGGTTGACCACTCGGGAACCCTTATCTTCGCCCCAAACTTGCATGGTGCGATTGGTGCCAACATTGCCCACCTCGTGGGCGATCGCCTGAATCGAGCCGAGGTTGGCGTCGACAATGATGCCAATTGTGCTGCGGTAGCGGAACATCACTTTGGCGCAGCGCGAGGAGTCGATCACGCCCTGCTCGTCACCCTTGGGACTGGAATCGGCGGAGCAGCGATCATCAATGGTCAACTCCTAAGAGGAGCTCATGGGTTTGCTGGCGAGTTTGGCCATCTGATGGTTGATCCCGCCGGTCCAGCGTGTCCATGCGGAGGCAAGGGTTGTCTCGAGCGGTATGCCTCCGGAGCTGGACTTCGCCACCTTTCCACCGAAGCAGCGGCGAAAGGGGAGCTCAGTCCTGAGGCCGCTGAGAGCCCTGAGTCACTTTTCAATGCAGCCAAAAGTGGTGAACACGACGCCCTCGCAGTAGTCGACAGGTTCTGTTGGTGGCTTGCTCGTGGGATCGCCAATTTGTGCGCATGTTTTGATCCAGAACTGGTCCTTCTTGGAGGCGGCGTGCTTGAGGGGCATGAGATAGTGCTCGGTCCCACCTCGCAGTATTTGAGGGATGAACTTGAAGGTGGCCAACACCGCACACCGCCTCGCCTTGAGGCGACGGCACTCGGACCTGATGCAGGTGCGGTTGGCGCAGCGCTGCTCGGCGAACGGACCAAGCGATGAAACTCGGCATCCTTCTTCCACTTTTTCGTGACAAGGTCGATGACGCCCTCGACGCAGCCGTCGCTGCGGAAGATGCCGGACTCGATGGGATTTTCGCCTACGACCATCTCTGGCCAATCGGGCACCGAGAGCGGCCCGCATTCGCTCCCTTCCCCGTCCTTGCTCGCGCCCTGACCATGACAAGCAGGGTCATGGTCGGCCCACTGGTTGCCAGAGTTGGCCTCGTTGAGAACGCAGTGCTCGACGCTCAGTTTCGGAGCCTTAGTGCGATTGGACCAGGTCGGGTTCTCGCTCCGCTCGGTGTTGGCGATGGGCTCTCTGCCAAAGAGAACGAGGCCTATGGACTGGCCCAGTTGCCTGCGGATGATCGGCGGGCGCAACTCACGGAGTTGGCGAAGGACCTCCAAGTACGGGGGATTCCGACGTGGGTTGGCGGGTCTGGCCCGAAGTCGATTGCCGTTGCTCGTGCAACAGGATCCGCCGTCAACCTTTGGTCCCAACCAGCAAGCGTCGTTGCCGAACATGCGAAGACCGGAGAGGTCACCTGGGCGGGAGATCTGCCTGCAGCGGGTGAAGGTCTTGCTGAGCACCTCGCCGAACTCGAACAGGCCGGAGCCACCTGGGCTATCGCCACGTATGCCCGCTCTGCCGAAGAATTAGTCGATGCCGCTAAATCGGGCGGATGGTTCACGCCGGGGTAACTTGGGGCATGGAGTTTCGTCGTATTACTGGCCTGCCACCGTATGTTTTTGCTGCCATCAACGAGCTGAAGGCGAATGCGCGCCATGAAGGTGCCGACGTTGTCGACCTCGGTTTTGGGAATCCCGACCTCCCGTCTCCGGACTTGGCCGTTGAGAAGTTGGCAGAGGCGGCCCATCAAGCGAAGAACCACCGCTACTCCGCTTCAAAGGGCATCCCAAACCTTCGAGGAGCAATTTCAACCCTATATAAACGCAAGTGGGATGTTGACCTCGACCCGGAGACGGAGGTGGTCACGACCATTGGGGCAAAGGAAGGTTTCAGTCACCTCATGTGGGTGCTCTTGCAGCCGGGCGATTCGATTCTTGTGCCATCTCCTTCCTACCCAGTCCACATCTACTCACCACTTTTTGCCGGTGGCGATGTCCGCCACGTTCGTTTGTATGGTCCAAATACGCTCGACCAAGCGCCTCCCACACAAAGCCCTGGCGATGCTTTCTTTGACAACTTGATGGAGTCCTGGGCGACTGCGGTGACGAAGCCTCGAGTGATCGTGCTCTCCTTTCCACATAATCCGACGACCGCATGTGTGGATCTCGACTTCATGCAGCGCATTGTTGACTTTGCCCGTGAACACGAGGTCATCCTCGTTCACGACTTTGCCTATGCCGACCTCGGTTTTGATGGGTATTCGCCACCATCGATTCTTCAGGCAGAAGGTGCCAAGGAAGTTGCCGTTGAGCTCTACTCGCTCACGAAGTCCTTTTCCATGGCCGGGTGGCGAGTTGCGTTCATGGTTGGCAACCCTGAGGTGGTCGCTGCCCTCACGAAACTCAAGAGTTACCTCGACTACGGCACCTTCCAACCAATTCAAATTGCTGCAATTGTGGCGATGAACGAAGCGCCTGACTATCCGGTCGAGCTCAATCACATCTACCAGTCACGACGTGATGTGATCTGTGAAGGACTCAACCGAATTGGTTGGGAGATCACGCCACCTCAGGGAACGATGTTTATCTGGGCGCCAATTCCCGAGCCCTATCGCGAGATGGGAAGCCTCGAGTTCTCGAAGCACCTCGTGACCGAGGCCTCCGTTGCCACCTCGCCTGGCGTGGGATTTGGGCCTGGAGGAGAGGGCTATGTGCGGTTCGCGCTCATTGAAAATGAACAGCGGATTCATCAAGCGGTTCGCAATCTCGGACGCGCACTTGACCGATTGAAATAGCGAGCTCAAGCCGTTCTCGATAACGGCATTCCCTTCCGCCAGTTTGATTGAGCTTCACTCGTCTTGAGCGAGACCTCGAGATTGCTCGACGGCTGCAAGCCACTCGTTGAAGCCGTGTCGACCGACCTCCGCATCGACCATTGGTTGGAATTGGTCGGCGGAGCGCCAGCGATCAGCAATCGTTGCAACGTCAGGTAGGGCGCCTTCGGCCAGTCCGGCCAAGAGCGCGGCGCCGAGAGCCGTTGTTTCGACCGAAACCGGTCGCTCTACGGGAACTTGGAGCTGATTCGCTTGAAGTTGGCACAAGAGGTCCATCGATGATGCTCCACCATCGACGCGAAGGGTGGTGATGGGTTGACCGCCTGCGGCAACCATGGCGTCAACCATTGCGGTGACTTGAAAGGCCAGCGCCTCAATGGTTGCCCGAGCGATTTGCGCTCTGCCAGCACCCCTGGTGAGACCCGTGATCGTGCCTCGAGCGCGTGGGTCGAACCAAGGACTTCCCAAGCCGGTGAATGCCGGGACGACGGCCACGCCATCTGAAGTGTCAACCGAGCGGGCAAGTGGTTCTAGGTCTTCTGATTGAGCAATGAGTTGGAGATCATCTCTTAGCCACTGAATTGCCGCACCGGCGACGAACGCAGATCCTTCAAGTGCGAACGTGAGCGGAGCGTTGGCGCCAAGCTGCCAGGCAACCGAGGTTGTGAGGCCATTTGGTGGATCCGGGAACGTTTGTCCGATGTTCTGGAGGACGAAGGATCCAGTTCCATAGGTTGACTTGGCCATACCTGGAGCGATGCAGGCTTGACCGAAAAGCGCACCTTGCTGGTCGCCAATGATGGAAGAAATTGGGACGCCGGCAAGCTCAGGAACTGCGTTCTTGGCGAGACTTCCGAAGCGAGACGATGTCGGATGAATGGTCGCCAGAGCCTCCATTGGAATGCCGAAGTGATCGGTCAATGAAGGCGACCAGGTCCCCGTTCGAAGGTCAAACAACATCGTTCGTGATGCATTCGACGGGTCCGTGGCGAAGACCCCACCATTGGTCCCTCCGGTGAGGTGCCAGAGAATCCAACTATCAATTGTCGACAACGCGAGGGTTTTCGCCGGATTGCCAACGCCAGCCTCAAGGAGCCAGGACATTTTGGTCGCGCTGAAATACGGATCGAGGACGAGACCTGTTGTTGCTCGAACTTCCTCTTCAAGTCCCGCTGAACGGAGTGCATCGCAGCGAGCTGCCGTGCGACGGTCTTGCCACACAATGGCAGGGGCAAGCGAGCGACCAGTCGATCTGTCAAAGGCAATTGTCGTTTCACGCTGATTCGTGATGCCAATTGCGAGGACAGAGTCCTCGTGCTGCTTCACGTTGTTGGCAACCTCGGTGAGGGTCTCGAGAACGAGGCGAAGAATCTCTTCGCCATTGTGCTCAACCCAACCGGGCTCGGGAAAAGATTGCGTGAGGGGACGATAGGCAACGGCAGTGACCCGACCAGAGAGATCGAAGGCGAGGGTTCGGATGCCTGTTGTTCCGGCATCAATGGCAAGGAGTTGCGGCATTCCGGTCACGCTACCCGTGAGGGTCGCCGGCAGTCAGCAACGTTCGAGAAATCAAAAGATTTCAGGCGAAACCCCCCTTGACACGCTCGTAGTTACAGTGTTGTAATACTCCTCCATCTTGTGGTGGGGAAGGTCATCAACCACTACATGTTGTGGTTGAGGCAAGATGCAGTTGGACGGGGAGTTGTCGGGCAACCGACGGAATCAGCTCCAATGCTGAGGCAAGAACTAGGGGAGACGGAATGGCAATCGCACCGCAGCGACAGGGAATCGGCATCAAGCGACACTTCACGACTGCAGGTGTTGATCCATTCGACACCGTCGTCTGGGAGTTGCGAGATTCGCGAATTACGAACTATCGCGATGGAGCGGTTGCCTTCGAGCAACTCGGCGTCGAGGTCCCTTCAACGTGGAGCGTCAACGCCACCAATATTCTCGCTCAGAAGTACTTCCGGGGAACGCTCGGAACGGACGAGCGTGAGACCTCACTCAAGCAGGTTGCCAATCGTGTTGTTGACACCATTACCGAGTGGGGAATGAAGGACGGTTACTTCGTTTCGAGCGAAGAAGCGGAAATCTTCCGCGCCGAACTCAAGTACCTGATCATTCACCAAAAGGCAGCGTTCAACTCCCCGGTGTGGTTCAACATTGGCGTGAAGGATGTGCCACAACAGGCTTCGGCATGCTTCATCCTCGCCGTCGAGGACTCAATGGACTCCATCCTCAACTGGTACACCGAAGAGGGTGTGATCTTCAAGGGTGGCTCCGGTGCGGGCGTCAACTTGAGCAAGATCCGCTCTTCGAAGGAGCTGCTCAAAGGTGGAGGAACGGCTTCTGGGCCGGTCTCATTCATGCGTGGAGCGGACGCCTCTGCTGGAACGATCAAGTCAGGCGGCAAGACCCGTCGTGCGGCCAAGATGGTCATGCTCGATGTTGACCACCCAGACCTTCGAGACTTCATTTGGTGCAAGGCCATTGAAGAGCGCAAGGCGCGTGTGCTCCGTGACGCAGGGTTCGACATGGACCTCGACGGAGCCGACAGTTTCTCGGTGCAGTATCAGAATGCCAACAACTCGGTTCGGGTGACGGACGAGTTCATGCAGGCAGTTCTTGATGACAAGCCATGGACGTTCCTCAGCCGCACTGGCGAGGTGCTCGACACGGTGTCCGCCAAGCAACTCTTCCGTGAAATTGCGCAGGCGGCCTGGGAGTGTGCAGATCCTGGTCTGCAGTACGACACGACGATCAATGACTGGCACACGACGCCGAACGCCGGAAAGATCAATGGATCAAATCCGTGTTCGGAGTACATGCACCTCGACAACTCCGCGTGCAACCTCGCGAGTCTGAACCTCATGACCTTCCTCCGCGACGACGACTCCTTCGACGTTGAGAGCTTCAAGGCCGCTGTTGAGATTGTCTTCACGGGTCAAGAAATTCTCGTTGGCAATGCCGACTACCCAACGAAGGCGATTGGCGAGAACACCATTAAGTACCGCGAACTCGGCATTGGCTACGCCAACCTTGGCGCCCTGTTGATGGCAGAGGGACTTCCGTATGACTCCGATGCTGGTCGGGCATGGGCAGCGGCATTGACGGCGCTCATGACGGGACACGCGTACGCGACCTCTGCCAAGACCGCTGCTCGCATGGGGCCATTCGCTGGCTACAAGGACGATGAGGCTGGAGTCCTTCGAGTTCTTCGCAAGCACCAAGCCGCAGCGTCAACGATTGATGAAGACGCCGTCCCCGAAGAGCTGCTCTCTGCTGCCCAAGAAGCTTGGGATCAGGCGGTCGAACTGGCTGAGATTCACGGTGTGCGGAACTCCCAGGCGTCGGTGTTGGCGCCGACCGGGACCATTGGTCTCCTCATGGACTGCGACACGACCGGCATTGAGCCAGACCTCGGCCTCGTCAAGACCAAGAAGTTGGTTGGCGGCGGGACGATGTCCATTGTCAACCAGACGATTCCTCGTGCCTTGGCAAAGCTTGGTTACTCGCAAGAAGCCATCGATTCAATCATTGCGTACATCGACCTCAACAAGACCATTGTTGGAGCCCCTGGTCTTGCGGCGGAGCACCTTCCGGTGTTTGCCTGCTCTATGGGCGACAACACGATTCACTACTCGGGACACGTTCGAATGATGGGCGCAGCCCAGCCATTCCTCTCGGGTGCGATTAGCAAGACCGTGAACATGCCAGAGGACGCAACCGTTGAAGAGGTCGAGCAACTGCACATTGACGCCTGGAGACTTGGCGTCAAGGCCGTTGCGATTTACCGCGACAACTGCAAGGTTGGCCAGCCACTCTCGACGACCAAGAAGGACAGCGAGCTTGAGGATGAGTCGGTGCCAGCGCACCATGCTCATGAACTCGACGCAAAGATTGCCGAACTCGAGTCAGCACTTGCCAATGAGCGAGTTCGTGCGAATACGGTCGTTGTTGGAGCCGTCCGCGAGCGCCTTCCACGTCGTCGCCACTCGAGCACCTTCGCGTTTCGAGTTGCCGACTGCGAGGGCTACGTCACCGTTGGTGAGTACGACGATGGTCGTCCGGGTGAAGTCTTCATCAAGGTGTCGAAGCAAGGGTCGACCTTGGCGGGCATCATGGATGCCTTCTCGATTTCGCTGAGTCTTGGTCTTCAGCACGGCGTGCCACTGATGACCTATGTGCGCAAGTACGTCTCGATGAAGTTCGAGCCTGCGGGCATCACCGATGACGCGGAACTCCGTATCGCAACGTCGCTCGTTGACTACATCTTCCGACGTCTTGCGCTCGACTACTTGAACCCTGCAGAGCGTGAAGAGTTGGGTGTGCAGTCAACGGAAGAGCGGATGCAGCCAACACTCCCTGGAGTTGAAGAAGTGGCAACGCCGTCTACCAGCATCACTGGTTTAACCATTGCACCGACAACCTTGGCTCGGGCTGAACAGCGAGATGCGCCGTATTGCTACAGCTGTGGCAATTCCATGCAGCGTGCAGGCTCCTGCTACGTCTGTTCAAGTTGCGGGACGACGAGCGGCTGCTCATAAGCACGCAGCCGCAGGTGGATGCGGGGCGATTGCCCTGACGAGCCAATCAACGGTGAACGAAGAGGGAGCGGCCGAATGGTCGCTCCCTCTTGGTTGTCTGAGAGCTTCGGGCGTCGAGTTTCGCTACCTGCCAGATTCGACGGTGCCTTGACAGCAATTGCTCTGAAAAACTCGCTTATCCGTGTTGCCAAATTCGATTCTGGAAGCTTCTGACGCCGTTGAGTGCCGCTGCGTCGAGGCGCGCGACCTGGTCACCGTCAAGTGTCCAGCCGAGCGCCCCAGCATTCTCTTGCGCTTGGTGGAGGTTCTTTGCTCCAGGAATTGGGATGGCACCCTTCGCAATAATCCAATTGAGCGCGACTTGGCTCGGAAGTTTGCCGCCGTGCTGCTCGCCAACTGCTCTGAGCTCGTTCACGACCTTGTCGACCAGTTCCATCGGGTGGTCGCTGAAGCCTCGCTTGCCTGGCGGCGGAGTAGCGACTGAATACTTTCCGGTGAGTCGGCCCTGACCAATTGGTGAATAGGCAAGAGGAATCACGCCGAGCTCGGCGCAGGTTGCCAGGAGTCCTCCGGTCTCTGGCGAACGGCGAAGGAGCGAGAATTCAATTTGATTGGTGGCAAGACGAAGTCCACGCTTCCCAAGTTCGGTGGCGATGCTTCGGGTCTCTTTGGAGGAGTAGTTCGAGACGCCAACCGCATCGACGAGCCCTGCCTGATGAGCAGTCGCAAGGGCTTCAGCGAGCGCAGCATGGCC
>CAIQUD010000015.1 GCA_903874965.1 uncultured Actinomycetes bacterium
AAGCAGCCGCAGAAGCAGAAGCACTCGCTCTCGCAGAGGCCGAAGCAGCGGCTCAAGCAGCCGCAGAAGCAGAAGCGCTTGCCCTGGCAGAGGCAGAAGCAGAGGCTCAAGCAGCCGCAGAAGCAGAAGCGCTCGCCCTTGCCGAAGCGCAAGCCGCTGCAGAAGCCGAAGCTCTCGCCCTCGCTGAAGCCGAAGCAGAGGCTGAAGCTCCGGAAGCCCAATCGGTTGATCCTGGTTCAGCATCTGGAACCATGGAACAACCAGTTGATTGGTCTTGGTCGTCGAAGCCAATGCTGTCACTCTCGCCAGAGGAAGAAGTTCAGGTTCAAGAAGTCACAGAGTCATTCGACGCTGCACCTGATAGTTGGTCCAATTTCAGTTTGGACGATGGCGAAGCGCATTCCGAAGAGGCGAATTCCCTAGGCGAGCTCCCGCTGGATTCAAGTTGGGCGGCTCCAGTTGTGGACCCAACACCTTCGGCAAATCGAATTCCGATAGTTCTTCCTCCTGTCGCTGCCTCCTCTACGCCGGCGGAATCGTTCAAGCCGCCGGGAGTTTCTGAACTCTCATCCCTAGATTTCCTCGACAGTGGCGTTGAGGAGTTGGGCGATAAGACTCAGATTGAAAGGATTCCGAAGAGAAAACTCTTTGGCCGCAAAGGCAAGGGGCCAACGGTTGTAGCCCCGAAGAGAAACTCCCCGGATGTTGCTCCTTCTCAGAAGGAAGTCAAGGCTTCTGCCATGAAGGAAGACAAGGCGCCACTTCTGGCGATTCCAAGTTTGCCAACTGCGCCAGTTGGTACGAATCCACTCGCGATTAGCCCGAAGACCGGACTTCCAGAAGTCAGCAACGTTGACGCAGCGTCGAATTTGAAGGTCGAACCTTCCAGTTCTTCAGAGCCCAAGGATCTGGGACGGAATTGGCGTGGCCAAAAGA
Source organism: uncultured Actinomycetes bacterium (assembly GCA_903874965.1). Taxonomy (GTDB): domain Bacteria; phylum Actinomycetota; class Acidimicrobiia; order Acidimicrobiales; family RAAP-2; genus CAIQEU01. The sequence goes on from CAIQUD010000015.1 coordinate 937, forward strand.
TTGCAGAAGAAGTTGTGCCCGTGCTTCCCCCACGGCCTGCTTCAGAATTTCTCGACGACCTGGTCGCGAAGGGTCTCGTCGACGAGCACCAACTTGACCGAGCGTTTGCCTATCAAGTCGAGAACTCGGGAACCATGCTCGAAGGCCTGATTGAAACTGGAGCGATGGGCGAGGACGAGCTTGTCGAGGCAGTCGCTGTGTTCTACGAGACTCCCGTCTGTGACCTCTCACGTGAAACGCTTGATTCTGATGCTCTCGACTTAGTTCCTGAGACGATTGCTCGGGATCATGCAGTCTTCCCAATGCGAATTACTCATGATGAGTTCACGGTTGCAATGGCTGAACCAACGGAAAAGATTCGTGCGCTCATTGCGCAGGCGAGCGGTATCTCGGTGGTTGCACTGGTCGCCAAGCCAAGTGAGATTCGAGTTGCGATCAACAACAACTACCACGCACTCTTCGGGATTGATGAGATCGTTGAAGAGTTTGAAGCGGATGAAGGAATTCGACGACGTACGACGTCGACCTCGGCAACCGAGATTGAGTCTGACAACGCTCCAATTGTTCGACTCGTGAACCGAATTCTCTCTCAGGCCATGCGCGATGGAGCCTCGGATATCCACATTGAGCCAGCGGATGACATTGTCCGCGTCCGAAGTCGCGTTGACGGTGTGCTCAAAGTGGTTCTCGTTATTCCTGCCGCCATGGGGAATGGATTGGTCAGCAGAATCAAGATCATGGCGGAAATGAATATTGTTGAGCGTCGGAGACCTCAGGATGGCATGTTCACCACCAACTTGGAAGGTCGACAGGTTGATGTTCGTGTGGCCACTGTGGCGACAATTTTCGGTGAGAGTTGCACGCTTCGACTCCTCGACAAGCGGCGCTCGCTGCTCTCCATCTCTGATCTCGGTATGGCGCCAGATACTCACGCGTTGTACTCCAAGATGATCCGTGCGCCGTTCGGCATGGTGCTGTGTGTTGGTCCCACCGGTTCAGGGAAAACGACCACCCTCTATGCATCCCTCAATGAGATCAGTGACGTTGCTCGCAACGTGATGACGATTGAGGATCCTGTTGAATATGTGTTCCCGTCGATCAACCAAATTCAGACCAACGAGCAAGCTGGACTTACCTTCGCAACCGGTCTGAAGTCGATTCTGCGACAAGACTCGGACGTTGTTCTCGTTGGTGAGATTCGAGATGTTGAGACTGCGAGGATCGCGGTCCAATCAACCCTTACCGGTCACCTTGTGCTTTCCTCGATCCACGCAACCGATGCGATTGGTGCGCTGACCCGTTTCATCGACATGGGTATTGAACCATTCCTCATTGCCTCGTCGGTCGTCGGAATTGTTGGACAGCGCCTCATTCGAAAGACTTGTGAATCTTGCGCAGAGCCCTACACGCCGAGCGAAGAGGAACTCGACTTCTTCGTTCGTGGTGGAGGAGCGGAGAAGGATGTCTTCTTACGAGGTGTTGGTTGCAACATTTGTGCGCACACTGGCTTTAAGGGACGCGTTGGCGTCTATGAGCTCCTTCCAATGGGAGCAGAAATGAAGCGCCTGGTTGTTGGATTCGCAACCGAAGAGGAACTTCGAGATCTCGCAAGAAAGCAAGGAATCCGGACCATGCAGGACGAAGCAATCGACCTCATCGGACGCGACATGACGACCTCTGCGGAAGTTATTCGCAGCATCTTCTCGGTGTAGTTGTGCCGAAATATTCGTATGACGCTCTTGATGGTTCAGGCAACCGGGTTGGCGGGACGGTAACCGCAGATACTGAATCTCTTGCTGTTGAGTCCCTTCGGGCGACTGGGCTTCGTCCCCTCAAGGTCAAGCCAAAGCTTTCTCTCCTTCAGTTCGAACTGACGCCAGAAAAGGTAAAGCCCGCAGAAATCATGCACTTCTCGCGTCAGCTTGGCGTCTTCATCAAAGCTGGTATTCCAATCATGGAGGCTCTGACGATTATTGCGTCAGAAACCATCGACAAACAGCTCCGCAAGGTGCTCAACGAGATGATTGAGTCGCTGTATGACGGACAGACCTTTGCCGCAGCGGTCGCCGAACACCCAAATATCTTCCCCAACTACTACGTGGGCATTCTCCAGTCCGCTGAACTAACAGGAAACCTGGACGAAGTTCTTCGTCAGCTCGCCGATTACATTCAGCGAGACATCGATGCAAAGTCGCAATTTACTGGTGCACTGATCTATCCCGGCGTCGTCCTCGCGATGGCGATTGTCGTCGTCGTTGTTCTCTGTGCGTTTGTTCTTCCGAGGTTCCGAGCATTCTTCGGCCAACTAGGAGCCAAACTGCCGCTACCGACACGACTCATGCTTGGTTTCTCTGGACTGGTGAGTACCTATTGGTGGCTCATTCTTCTCGTCACCGTGATTGTTGTTGGTGGTGCAATCACCGCCAAGCGGACACCAGCTGGCAAGGCAATGCTCGATTCAGCGCTGCTAAAGGTCCCAATTCTTGGAGGACTCATCAAAGCGGCGATTGTCGAGCGCCTCTGCCGCGTATTGGCATCAATGATTGACAGCGGCGTTCCGCTTCCTGATGCGATGACCGTCGCCGCAGAATGTGCGAATAACTTGACGTATAAACGCGGAATGGAGACTATTCGAGAAGAGATGATGGAAGGCAGAGGCATTGCCGGCCCTCTAGCCGAGACAGGCCTCTTTCCGACTGCAGCCCAACAAATGTTTCGAGTGGGTGAAGAAACTGGTTCTCTTAACCTTCAAATGGAGACAGCTGCTGACTATTACAAGCGGGAACTTGACCTGAAAATTAAGCACTTTACGTCGCTGTTTGAGCCTGCGGTTATTGTGTTTGTTGGGGTTGTAGTCGGATTTGTAGCAATCGCGCTAGTCACGGCGATGTATGGGGTCTACAATCAAGCGCATACATGAGGAGTCCCATGAACCTGCACAAAAATGAATTCAACTCATCGAGCCTTCACTCTCACAAGAGTGTGACTCGCGTTCGTCGTCGTGCGACTGGTGATGCTGGAGTGACGCTCGTTGAGTTGCTCATCGTCGTCGTGGTGACGCCAATGTTGATCTTCGCTTCAGCAGCTGGGCTCATGACCATGTTCAAGACGCAAAACACGGTTGGCTCGATTGTCAATGGTGTGTCAAATTCTCGACTCACGTCCTCGAACCTCTCTTCCGACCTTCGTTCTGCGAGTCAGGTGACTCGCCAACCAACTCCTTCGTGTGGGCCTGCAACGGTCAACAACCGCGAAGTAACGCAAATTTTGGGTCTCCAATCGGAAGATGGATCGTCCGTCATCTCGTATGTCAACCAGGTTGATGGTGCCAACTGGGCGCTCGTTCGAGTCGTCTGCGAAGGATTCGACACCACGACGCCTACGTCGACAACGGTTGTTGCCGTGTCAACGACGCCGCTTTCAGCATCAGTAACGTGTAACACGGTTGCGGTCACTTGCGACCCAACGAGCACCTGGATCCCGAACGTCGGCATTGCCGATGTTTCGCTGCCGATTTCCCCCACAGCAAACCTCGTCGTGTCGCCGATGACCTTCACGCCGCCTCAAACCACGACCACCACGGCGCCAACAACGACCACCACGGTTGGTGCTGGATCGACGACAACGACCACCACGGCGCCAACAACGACGACCACCGTCGTGAACACGAATACGACCATTTCCCAGGCTCCGCTGATTCTTCTGAGTACCGTTTGCCCACCAGCAGTTGCCCAATTTGGTGCTCGTTCAGTCTTGAGCGTCGGGAACGGGACTGGCCTCATGGCAATCAACGCGACATGTGACAACGCAGTGGTGTTCTCCGACAGTGGCGGCTACCGAGGTCGTGGTTGGAAGTCTCACGGTCATTCGCGGAAGGTCGTTTACGGACCAACCCCACTCGTCAGTGCGGTGTTGGACTACACCGGGACGCCAGACCCATTCTCCTCGTTGACTGCTCCACAGGCCAGTGACGTTTCGGCTCCTGGCACCGGTGCATGTGTCAGCAATGTGTGTTCTTCAGGGACGTACAACAACACCTTGAACTTCAAGTCCGGTGCCTATTCCTTCACTGGTGGGAAGTACATCTTCAATCAGCCTGTATTGATCGGTGGACCACGAGGACGCGGAGCAAGTGTGACGTTTGGCAACGGTAACTTCGTCTTCAATGGCGGTTTGATCGTTTCTGGTAATGCTCATGTGTCCTTCGGTTCGGGAACGGCAATCTTCAACGGGCCAACTGGGGTCTGCAAGCGCCCAGACACTGACCACTGGAACTGGGAACACTCACGGGACGATGACGACTTCTGGAACCACGTCAACCTTCAGTCACCAGCTTGCAGTTATGGACCAAACAATGAGCGGGATTGGGACGATGACTCGTACCACCGTGCCAAGCGTGCTGCACTCAGCGTTTTCGGTCACTCAACCTTCACCACCAGCGGAATGTTGCTCTACGTTGCCAGTGGTGGCATGAGCTTCCAGAGTTCGGGTCACGGTGGCGGTGCTGTCGCACTCTCCGGCAATGCCAACTATGGCGGCATTGCACTTTGGGATCCGGTGACGGCTGGAAGTGGTCAAGCAATCATTTCTTCGCACACGAATGAAGGCGCGACGAACTATGGCGGCGTGTACATCCCGAACCAGCGAGTTGTCATTGGTCAAGGTGGCGTGGTGAACATGTCGTTCTTGGTGACTGACTCGCTCCAGATGCTGGGCTACGGCACGCTCAACGTGGGATGACCTCGAGCAACCTCTCGGTGCGGCAAGGAGCACGCCGTCCGAAGAGAGGTCGTTTGAGCCGAGATGCTGGTGACACCCTCATCGAGGTTCTCCTCGCCCTCGTCGTCTTTGGAATAGCGACGACTGCGTTGTTCTCAGCACTGACGGCTTCCGTCCAGTCTTCGGTTACCCATAGAAGCCAGGCCTCCCTTCAGGCGCTTCTCGGAACCTACGCAGGCACCGCCACCTCGCAGATTGAATTCTCGACAAAGCCGCTCTATACCTCTTGTGCAACGCCCCAGACCTACCGAGTCAGGCTCAACCTGACCGAATACAACCGTCAGCTCGCTGTTTTGAACGCAGCTTCGGTTGATCCCTACATTGTCGAGTTGACCAAGATTCAGTATTGGAACGGCACGAGCTATTCCAACTCTTGTCAAAAGGGTTCCCAACTTCCGCAACTCATCACGGTGCTTGCCGTCGGCCCACATCATGCGAAGGCCTCATCTGTCTTCTCCGTGCAGAATCTTGTCTATAACGGGCCGGTTCCGGTTGCGGTTGCTCAAACACCAGCAGCCCCGGCTTCGGTTACCGCAACCAAGGGACAATTGAAGATCATCTCGATCCCATTCACCGGAACGCCAGCTCCGGTGCTCACCTGTTTCGATGACCCTCCTACAAACTCTGTGCCTTGTTCGTCAAAGAACGATGACAGGATTTCGTTCGTTGACAATGGCAAAGGAACGGGATTCCTCGTTGTTTCATCGCTGGCAACAGCCAATCCAGGTGTCAGCTTCACGATTCGTGGCACCAATGGCTATCCAGACCCAACAGTGCCAGGGCCATCGGTCACGGTCAAAGTGGTGGTCCAATGACCAAGCGACAGCGCTTTCGAACAGAAAAGCGGCTTCACGGCGACAAGGGTGCTGTGCTCATCCTTGCCATGGCGTTTCTGTTGGCAGCAAGCGTTGTCGGGGTTTCACTGCTGACTTGGACCGAGACCAGCATCTTGTCGGACCAGCACAATGCCCAAGCTGCCGCATTACAGAACGCAACAGGTGCTGCGGTGCAAGCGGAGATTGAAAACCTTCGTTACACCTATCAGGTCACGGCAAAGTTTCCACTCGACCCCATTACGAACTCTTGGGACTGCACGCCTTCTGGAAGCAATTTGTTGGCGGTCGGAGGACAAGTCGTGATCATTGCTTGCCGAATTTCATTCCAAGCCGATGGCCGGGTCATTGACTTTTCCGCTTGTAAAGCCACATATAAGAGCACAGCCTTGGCCGATTGCATCACGTATCCGTTCCTCTCCGCGCAAGTGAAGTTCTATGACATTTCACTTGCCGGTGTTGCTGGTTGCACTGGTCCGAGTAACGCTTGGTCCTGTGGAACAGGGTTAACCATCAACAGATGGCAATTTGTTTCGTAGCAAAAAAGTTGCATTTTTGTATTGACTTCGCTCTGAAGAGTTCGGTAAGTTTTAGTTCGTTGTACCGGCGGATAGAGGAGAACTCCTCGGCGCCTTGAATGAGGGGAAAATACACATGCAGAACTTTGTACAGGTAGGTCGGGACCGGAAGCGTGCAAAGGGCGAAAAGGGCTTTACCCTGATCGAACTTCTTATCGTCATCGTCGTCCTTGGCATTCTTGCCGCAGTGGTGGTGTTTGCAATTCAAGGAGTGACAGGGAAGAGTGCAGTCGCTGCATGTCAGGCGGATGCCAAGTCGGTTGAAAGTGCTGCTGCGCAGTACAACGCGCAGAACACGCCAGGGCTGTCATCGGCTCTTGCCAACCTCAACCCAACGTTCCAGGGTGCTCCTGGTACCAGCTACACCGATCCAGCGATCATTGCAGCGCTCGTGCCGAGCTACATCGCGTCATGGCCGCACAATGATGGGCACTACTACATCGCTATCGACAACCAGTCGTTCACGGTTCGCATCTTCACGCCAACCAACACGACCGGTGCTGACTTCGAACCAACGGCCGTTGGCCAGCAGGATGGTTGCCAGCAAATCGTGACGTGATGTAACACGTGTAACAAGAATTGAACGAGGGGCTGGTCTAAATGACCAGCCCCTCGTTCGCTTTTCGGTGGCAAGATAGAGCATTGCTTGGAAAGGAGGTTCCCCATGCCTGCAGATCGTTTAGAAGCTATTGATCCGTGGCTTGAAGTGCTGTACGAAGCCCATGCAACTGACCTGCTCCTCGTTGGTGCCTCCGCACCGAGGTATCGCCATGGCGGAGAAGTTCGTGAATTGCAAGGCGCTCCCGTCCTCTCAGGTGCCGAGATCGACCAATTCGTTCGAGGGCTTCTTGAACCTTCCCAGCTCGCCATCCTCGACGCACAGGGCGATGTTGACTTTGCCTTCTCCTGGAGAGATCAGGCACGGCTTCGAGGAAGTGCGTTTATCCAACGAGGAGAGATGGCCGTCGCCATCCGCATCATCCCTTTCGCGATCCCCTCCTTTGCCAGTCTCGGTCTCCCTCCGGTGTTTGAGTATCTCTCTGAGCTCAACCAGGGCTTTGTGTTGGTCACTGGACCAACGGGAAGTGGAAAGTCGACGACGCTTGCCTCGTTGATTGATCGCATCAATGAAACTCGAGCGGGAACCATCCTGACCGTCGAAGACCCGATTGAGTTCATCCACTCGCACAAGAAGTGCGCCATTCTTCAGCGAGAGATTGGTTCAGATAGTCCGAATTTTGAACGTGCCCTTCGCTCTGCACTTCGTGAAGACCCTGACGTCTTGTTGATTGGTGAGATGCGAGACGCGGAGTCGGTTGGTATTGCCATGACCATGGCAGAAACTGGCCACACGGTGTTCTCGACCCTTCACACCAATGACGCATCGCAGGCCGTTGACCGAATCATTGACGTGTTTCCTGAGGGTCGAGAAGACGCTGGCAGAAATCAGCTTGCGTCGTCACTCGCGGCCGTTGTTTCGCAGCGACTGGTCAAGAAGATTGGCGGCGGCGTTGTGGCGGCGTTCGAGGTCTTGATCGCAACGGCGTCGATTCGGAACTTGATTCGAGAGGGTCGTTCCAACCAAATTCCGAACCTCCTCCGAACAGGGCAAAAAGATGGAATGTGCACCTTGGAATTGAGTCTGGCTGAGCTCGTGCGCAACCAATTGGTGACGCTCGAACATGCACTGCAAGAGACGACCAAGCCCGAGGAACTCATGACGATTCTGAAGCAGAGCGGTAACTCACTGCGAGGATCATGACGGCATCAGGATCTGGGGCTCGGGCTTTTGTGCATATTGGTTCGATTGTCCCCGTTCGAGACGGCTGGTTGGTCGCGACGGCAAAGCTTCGCGGTGGCGCCTTTTCTCCAGATCCACCGAAGGTGGTTCCTGATCTCGCTCGAGCGATCGAAGGCCGACCACGGTTCACCATGGCGGGGATCAATGTGCCCATTGGTGACGCCTCGGCGGCCGCAGATGGGCGAAGGCAGTGCGACGTTGAGGCCGTGGAGAAATTTGGACTTGATCCAGTTGCTTCACGGCACACGGACACACTGGCAGGGCCACGGGACTTTCTCGACGAGCGCTACAGGGAAGTCGTGGCGACAATCGCCACCAGACATCAACGTTCACTCTGCGAGTTCTTGCCCGAGCTCTCCTTCATGGAAGCAAACCTTGCCAAACCCCTGAGCAGTCCTCCCTCTAGCGAGGCTGGTCTTGAAGAGCGCGCGCTCTTGCTCGGACGGATGCCAGGAATTGACCGGATCCTCTCAGCCGAATTGGACGGAGTTGGGCCTGATGAATTGCAAGAGGTGGCTGCGGGGCTGTGGACGACCCGTCGGGTCATTGCCCGAATGGGAAGGCGCCTGCCAGATACACCCGAGGCAAGTACCGACGGGTTTCGGATGGAGATTCTCCGCTAACGCTCAGAAGTGGTAGCGAGACGGTACCAACGGCGCCAAGGCCAGGGCGAGGGCACTTCCAGCTGCGAGGTAGACGCCAAAGGGGATCGGTTGGTCCCGCCCAATCTTGCCGGTGGCGATGAGCACAATGCTCACAATGAGGCCAACCAGGCTCGAGAGAAAGAACCCAAGCAGCGCAGTCCCGGCTCCAAAGCTTCCAAGCATCAGGGCGAGCACGATGGAGAACCGCACATCGCCAAAGCCCAATTTCTCCGGGCTGACGAGGTGGATGACCAAGAACGAACCGCTCCAAAAACCAATGCAGCAAAAGGCAACGATCCAGTTGTGCCAGGTGTTGGTGGCGATGGAGGGAATGAGCAGTGCCGTTGCCACGAGTGCCAGATGAATCCACACGACCCGAGTTGGCAGTCGAAGGTGTTCCACATCAATAAGTGCGAGAGCGAGGATCCCGGCAAGGAAGATCCAGATTGCCGGAAGCAACCATGAGTGACGGAACTCAATCGCAGCGCCAACGAACAGCACCGCAGTAGCCGCCTCGACGATTGGGTAGCGGGCACTGATTGGCGCTTGGCAAGTTCGACACTTGCCCCGGAGAACGAGATACGACAACACAGGCGCATTGTCGAATGACGAGAGTTCGGTATTGCACGTTGGGCAAAACGATCGTGGCCGGACGACCGAGAGCCCAAGGGGCACGCGGTAGACGACGACGTTGATAAATGACCCAATGGAGAGCCCGATCAAGAGTGCAAAGACGAGAAGAACGGGGAGCGGGAGGCTGGTAGGCACCGCGGCGAACGTACCACGAGCACCATGTTTCCTTGCTCATCCTCCAGAAGCGGAGTTGACCAATCTGACAAGCCGGTAGCATCGTGCCAGTCCTGAGGAGGTCGTTCGTGGCATCAGACTGGTTTGAGAGCGTTGCCGTTGCTCAACGGAGAGCCGAGAAGCGTCTCCCGAAGTCTGTCTACGGTGCGCTCATTGCGGGGTCCGAGAAGGGCGTCACGCTTGCGGACAATCTCACTGCCTTTGATCACCTCGGTTTTGCACCCCACATGGCCAATTTGCCGAGAGAGCGAAGCCTCGGGACGACCGTGATGGGGCAAGACATCTCCATGCCGGTGCTGATTTCTCCAACTGGCGTCCAAGCGGTCTCCCCCGAAGGTGAAGTAGCAGTTGCTCGAGCTGCTGCGAATCGGGGCATTGCCATGGGGCTCAGTTCCTTCGCCAGTAGGTCGATCGAAGATGTTGCTGCGGTCAATAACCAGGTCTTCTTCCAGATCTACTGGGCCGGCGACAAGGACACCTTGCTTGGTCGCCTTGAGCGGGCGAAAGCGGCGGGCGCCAAGGGCATCATTGTCACCCTCGACTGGTCATTTTCCAATGGACGCGACTGGGGAAGCCCCTTCATCCCAGAGAAGCTTGACCTCAAGACCATGGTGAAGTTGGCTCCCGAAGTGATGGCGAGGCCAGGATGGCTCTGGAGCTTCGTCAAGAGCGGACACCTCCCAGATCTCACCACCCCCAACATGGCCCCAATCGGGACCAAGCCGCCGACCTTCTTCGGTGCCTACTACGAGTGGATGCAGGCTGATCTCCCAACTTGGGAGGACCTTGCTTGGCTTCGATCCCAGTGGGATGGCCCCTTCATGGTGAAGGGTGTTTGCCGGGTTGATGACGCCAAGCGAGTTGTTGACTGTGGTGCGACCGCACTCTCGGTCTCGAACCACGGTGGCAATAACCTTGATGCAACCCCGGCCCCAATCCGGTCACTTCCTGGAATCGTTGGTGCAGTCGGCAAGGACATTGAAGTGCTGCTTGATGGCGGGATTCGTCGAGGAAGCGATGTCGTCAAAGCCGTCGCGCTTGGCGCCAAGGCCGTCATGATTGGACGCGCCTACCTCTGGGGACTGGCGGCAAATGGGCAAGCAGGTGTTGAGAATGTTCTCGACGTGCTTCGTGGTGGGATTGACTCCGCGTTGCTTGGTCTCGGGAGGGCGTCAATCCACGACCTCACTCCAGAGGACGTGCTTGCCCCTGATGGATTCTTCCGAGAGCTCGGGGCATAGTCGAACTCTCCTATGGCGCGAGCTGTAGGTAACGCGCCGCAACCAACTTCGCGATGGCGCCATAGCCCGCGGCATTCGGGTGACTGTCGCCAATCGCGCACTTCCACGTCAACCGGCAAACGTTGGCAACGGCCTGTGGGATTGTTCCGAAGGGTGCCAAGGTGGTCATGGTTGACAGCGGGATGAATGCGCCCGTTGCCTCGGTGACATTGACGAAGGACACGTCGCCAGAGGCGTAGGCGGCGGCCAGGGTTGGATTGATGAGCGTGTGCGATGCGCTCAGTGACTGCCGGGCAAGGTCCTCTCGTCGAGGAGTCGCCACCCAGGTTGCCAGCGCAACGTCAGGGTAGGAGGTGCCGATCATCGGCACCTCCGGACCAGCAGCTGATCGAAGGAGTGTCACGAGACTCTTGAGGTTGGTCTTGAGGCTTGGAAGTGCAGCTTCGACACAACTGACATCACTCATTTGCTCAACGCAGTGGGTGAAGTCGTTGAAGCCAATGGAAATCGTTACGAGTCCGATGTGCCCTCGGTGGGACCTCATGAATGATGCGGCCGATGCTGCCTGCGTAGTCATTGCATACGAGGGTGCGTTCTGCGCTGGGGCCACGCAACCAATTTCGTGCAACATCGATTCGCTGGTCGCACCACCGCAGCCAAAATTCATCAAGTGGAGCCGATGGCGAGAAGCGACCAGTTGTACGACCCGATCGTTGAATCCGTGAAGGGTTGGATCATCAGCCACGAATCCAGGTTGGTAGCCCTCGGCGTAGGAATCACCAAGCGCAACGAGGTAGGTCGGCGGAGGTTGCTGACTGCTTCGACCCTGTGAAACGGCGGAAGTAATTCCAACAAGTCCGAGCAGCATGCCAATACTCGCCATGGCAACTACGAGCTTTCGTTGCATGGTGCTCCTTTTGGAACGTCCTTCATCCCTATTCCGAAAGCGTATCGAGACACGCTCATGGCATTCGCCCGCAGCCATGCGTCGCCTCATGGAATGGAGGAAGGGTTCGGTCGAGATCATGGCGACACGCGGCACTCGACCTGCCTGTCAGGTCCAGATCGAAGCGGCACGGAGTCAGCGAAGTGTTCGCGCTACCGTGAAACCGTGCAATCCATCAGATTGAGGAAAGAACATGCCGCAAAGAAGCAGCGGTTGGCCGAACTGAGTCAGAAAGAGCGTCGGCGTGCCATCACCAAGACCGTCGTGACCCTGACTGCTACTTGGGTCTTGCTCTTCGTCGCGTACTTCTTGTCGCCTGTGGGCAAGTTCTCCAGCGGACGTCCATTGGTGCAGTTGCTGTTCGCTGTTGTACTCATTGGCTCGGCGTTGGCATGGCAGGTCCGGGAAATTATGAAGGCGGAATTACCGGAGCTTCGAGCAGTTGAAGCCCTCGGGACCTTCATTCCGTTTTTCCTGCTGACCTTCTCTTTTGCCTATCTCTCGATGAGCCACAACGATCCCAACAGCTTCACCCAGCCACTTGACCATGTCCGAGCGATCTACTTCACGGTCACGACGTTCTCAACCACCGGGTATGGCGACATCACGCCAAACCTTGACCCAGTTCGAATTGTGGCAGCGATTCAGATGCTCATTGATCTCGCCCTCTTGGGCGCAATCATTCGTCTGATCGGTCGAGCGACGAGTAAGAGCTTTGGCTCCGAAGAGTCATCCAGCGAGTAACTGCCGAGGGTGCGGCGCTTACGAAGCTTGCTTCAACGCGCTTCTGAGGACGAGGCCTCCAATGGCCTCGACCACACCAAGGATCATGAACCAGATGCCGAGCAGAATCGCCAGCGTCTTGGTTGAGTGGAGTGGCGAGGCGACGACGACGATTCCGGCAACAAGACTCAAGAGTCCGAAGAGGATGGTCCAGATGCGGGACTTGGATGCTCCGCCAAGGAATCCCGAGAGCAGCACGCCAATACCTTGGATGATCCAGGAAATCCCGATCAAGAGGCCAATGACGGCAATACCCCAGTGCAGGTGCCGAAGCAACATCACACCGACGATGAGCTGCACAATGCCGCCAACGGTGCGAAGAACTCGGTGCTCATCAGCGGGGTCAAGCGCACCGAGGAGCGACATGATGCCGCCGAGAACAATCCCAACGCCAAGGATGACCATCACGAAGGACAAGGTGCCGGTTGGGTGGAAGGTCAACAGGACGCCCAACACTGCGGTGACGAGACCAACAAAGAGTTGAAATTGCCAGATCACTGAAGAGGGGATTCGTCTCACGGTCACGGTGGGGTTGGACATGATGTCCTCCTTTTCTTAAGTCGGAGCAAGCGTACTGACCAATGTTGATGGGTTGGTGGACGCCTACGACGTTGCGAGTTGAAGCCACTCGAGTTCGGCGGCCTCGAGTTCACTGCGGACTCCGTGCAATTCACGTCCCAAATTTGCTGCATGATCGCGATCGGTCGTTGCAAGCAGCGCGGCATTTAACTTTTCTTGCTGACGGTTGAGCTTTGCCATGGTGCGGTCAAGCTCTCGAAGGCGCTTGTTTGCCGATGGAGCCGAAACGTCGGGAGCACGCTCTTCAGTGACTGGAGGGCGGACTTCAGTGCGACGCTGCTCGGCCAACCATTCGTCAAGTCCTCCGCTCAGTTCACGGACCTTGCCCGCATCATCAATGCCAAGGAGCACGTCGGTTGTTCGCTCCAAGAAGGCTCGGTCGTGGCTCACGATGAAGGCGGTGCCTGGCCACGCATCGAGAAACTCCTCCAGCGCTCGGAGCGTCTCGAGATCAAGGTCATTCGTTGGTTCGTCGAGCAGCAGCACGTTTGGTTGGGAGGCGAGTACTGCCAGGAGTTGCAGGCGACGACGCTCGCCTCCCGACAAGTCGGCAACTGCGGTGAATGGGAGATTGCCAGTGAACCAAAATCGCTGCATCAAGTTGAGATCTTCTGGAGAGCCTGGAGGTCGGTGCGGTCCTGCGACCACGTCACGGACTCGGAGCGTTTCGTTGAGCGTCGACGAATGCTGGTCGTAGTAGCCAACGACGACGGTCTTGCCGAGGGTGACTGAACCCGAACTTGGGGATCGTCTGCCAGCAATGCAATCAAGGAGAGTGGACTTGCCGACGCCATTGAGGCCAACAATGCCAATGCGCTCGGCTGGACCAACCTTTCGATGAACACCATCGAGCACTCGTCGACCATCAGGCAGCTCCATCGTTACGTCGTCGAGGTCAACAACTTGGCGTCCGAGCCTCGGCATGGCCGCCACGAGCTCAAGATCGCCGGGTCGAGCGTCGGGCTGAGGACGCCCCTCAATGAGTGCCCGAGCCGCATCAATACGTGCCTGGGGTTTTCGAGTGCGAGCTTTTGCACCTCGGCGAAGCCAAGCAAGTTCGGTGCGGGCAAGGTTGCGCCTCGTTGCTTCAGCCGACTCCGCCAGATCAGCCCGGATGGATTTGGCTTCTAAGTACGACGCGTAGCCACCTTCATGGAGATAGGACGAGGCTCGATCGAGTTCCAACATTCTCGTGGTCACTCGATCGAGCAAATGCCGGTCGTGACTCACGATGACGAGGCCGCCTCGGTAGGAAGCGAGCCATTGTTCAAGCCAGGCAATGCCAGCGAGGTCCAAGTGGTTCGTGGGTTCATCGAGAATCAGGAGTTCACCAGGAGTGGCAACGACTGACGCCAGTGCGACGCGCTTTGCCTGGCCCCCCGACAGTGAGGCAACGTTCACATTAAGTGAGCTCGACATCCCGAGTTTGTCGATGGCTGCTTCAACTTCCCAGCCAGAGCCAATTGCTTCGCGAACCGTCCCTGGTCGAAGGGTTGGCGTTTGGAGCAGTGCAGAGGTTCGTATGCCTCGCCCGCGTCGGACGACGCCTTGATCGGGCTCGAGATCACCAGCAAGCACCCGAAGAAGTGTCGATTTCCCAGTGCCATTGATGCCGACGACACCAAGTCGGTCACCGTCTTTGATGGTCAGCGAGAGGTCGGCCACGATTGGGCGATCGGCAAAGCGCACCGTGACGCGTTCAAGATCGACAAGCACAGTCACGGCTGGAACCGTACCGTGCGCAGCTCAGGGTGCGGCCACCTCATCGCCGAGGTCCGGCGTCCATGCCACGCCATTGATGTGGCTTCCACCGTCAACGTAGAGCGTGTTGCCGGTGAGATACCGCGAGTCATCGCTGGCAAGAAAGAGGGCGACGGGAGCGATGTCGGTATCGGGATCACCAAGTCGTCCCATGGGATTAGTTGCGTCGGCAATCGCCTCAATCTCAGGATGGGCGGCTGCCATGGCCCGAAATGCCGCGCTCTTGGCACCGGGGCAGATGGCATTCGCCCGGATGCCATAGGGCGCCCACTCTCGAGCGGCAGTCCGAGTCAGTGCTCGAAGTGCCTCTTTGGCGCCGTTGTACTCGGCAGTGCCGATGTGCGCGTTGACGCCATTGAGCGAACAGAGGTTGATGATGCTCCCCCTGCCATTGGCCTTCATCGCCGGGAATGCTGCTTGCATCGCCCAAAACGGTCCGAAGTAGGCAACGTCGAGACCATGTTGCAAGAGCTCATCGGTCTTCTGTTCGAGACGGCTGAGCTTGCCACCGCCCCAGGCATTGTTCACGAGCGTGTCGATGGTTCCGAATTCTTGAACGGCCGTAGCGACCATTGCCTGCACCGCAGATTTGTCGGTGACATCAACCGTGAGCGGGATCGCTCGAATACCGAATGCGCCTTCGACGTGTGCCGCAACGTCCGCTACGGCGTCGCCGTTGATGTCCGCAAGAACGAGGTTGCTCCCCGCTTGAGCGAAACACCGAGCAATACCGGCTCCAATGCCGTCACCTGCGCCCGTGATGACAGCAACCTGACCAGCGAGTCGACCTTCGTCGTTATTTCCCATTGTTTGGCATTGTTCCACGTTGGTCGCTTGGCTGCACCGAGCAGCTCTTCCAGCGGGCCTCGTGAGCGGCGACTCGTCAGACACGCAACGCGTACGCTCGTTTCAAGGAATACCGCATGGGGGAGGGACCGCTGATGGAAGTGCTGATACTTGGCGGCACGGCGTGGCTTGGACAAGTGGTTGCAACGGAGGCCCTTGCAGCTGGCCATGGCGTGACCTGTTTGGCACGGGGAAGTTCAGGAAGTGTCCCAAAGGGTGCTCGGTTGGTGGTTGCCGACCGAAGTGTGCCCGACGCGTATTCGCAAGTCCAGAACCAAGACTTCGACGCCGTGCTTGATCTGACTTGGCAGCCAGGGTTCGCGATTGATGCGCTGCAAACTCTTGGTACCCGTGCAGCGCACTGGACGACACTTTCTTCCATCAGTGCCTATGGCGATCAGGCAACCATTTCGTCAGACGAACAGGCACCATTGCTTTCGCCTCTTGAAGAACGATCCGCGACCATCGAGAACTACGGACAGGCAAAGGTGGCGTGCGAGGTGGCTGCGGCATCACTTGTTGGTGATCGCCTCTTCATTGTTCGGCCGGGACTCATTGGAGGTCGCGGGGATCACACTGGTCGGTCGGGAGCCTGGGTGACGAGGGCCAGTAGGTCGAAGCATGAACCCATGCTCATTCCCTACGCGCCAACACTCTCCACCCAGGTGATTGATGTCACCGACCTGGCTGTTTGGCTGGTTGCTTGTATGGAGAAGAAGGTCACCGGAACCTTCAATGCGGTTGGACCGGCGATGTCGTTTGCCCAGTGGATTGCCCTCAGTCGGAACGTCGGAGGACATGAAGGTCCAGTGATTGAAGTTTCGCCCGAATGGCTCATGGGTCATGAAGTCGGACAATGGGCCGGGCCAGAATCGTTTGCCCTCTGGATTGATGATCCAAGTTTCAAGGGCTGGGGAACGACCTCGGGTGCAGCGGCAGAAGCGGCAGGTCTCACCCATCGATCCCGGACCGAGCTCTTGCTCGATGTTCTCGACTGGGAGCAATCGCTTGGAGCAGATGCTCCAACTGGAGCTCGACTGAGTGAGGGCCGAGAGCGTCAACTCCTGACGGAACTTTTCACTTCCTGAAAGGTTGACCCTTAAGGGTTGAGGAGACGAAAGAGCTTCTTCTGCGCTGTGTAGAGCTCGGTGAATGCTTTGAACAAGGTGTCGTAGGTGGTGCGATGTTCCGGGTTCGGCTCAAAGGTTTGCGTGATGGCCATGAGTCCTCGGATCTCTTCGTGTTGTACGAGTCCGAGTGAGCGAGCAGTGAACAGCGCCATGCCTCGGAGATTGGCATTGCGTGGATCGATGACTTGTTCAATGGTCCGGTTGGTGACGTCAGCCATGATCTGACACCAAAGCGGTGACTGGGCTCCGCCTCCAATAATCCGAATGGGCTCGAGTCGTCGCCCGGTGAAGCGTTCAGCCTCTTGAAGCAGCCACCGAGAGTTCATGGCCACGCCTTCGAGCACTGCTCGAGCGAGATGGGCACTTGTTGTTCCGAGCCCAAGGTTTTGGAAGCCCGCGCGAGCATGTCGATCGCTTATAGGCGTTCGTTCGCCAGCGAGCCAAGGCGTGAACACGACATTGCCGGAGCCGGCTGGAGCAGTCGCAGCCATCGCCAAAAGTTCCTCATAGGATGGGACGTCACCCGTTGAGGTTCGAAGTGACTCCCGGTACCAATCAAGGCAGCGACCGCCGCTGTCTTGGTTATCAACGACGAGATAGCGATCCGGCGTCACGCCAGGAACGGTCGCGATGGAGTGACTGATGTCGGTCTTCTTCTTGGTCACTGGGCAACTGAGCCATGAGGTCGTCGAGATGGCGAGATGTGGCTCGAAGTCACCAACCGCTCCGGAGCCAATCGTTGCCGAGTGGAGATCTGGGAGGCCAGTGACGACCGGTGTGCCGGCAAGCAGTCCAGTTTCGATTGCTGCTTTCTCGGTCACGGTTCCAACAATCGATCCTGTTGGAACGAGCGGCGGGAGCTTCGACCCATCAATACCGAGTCGGCGAATCAGTGCTTGGTCATAGGTGCACGTGCCAGGGACCCGAGTGTCAATCAACCACGCCGCGCACATTGACGCAGGGGACGCTGCTGCAACGCCGGTGAAGCGCATCGAGAGGTAGTCGGCAGGCTCCAAGAACCATCGAGCGAGGTCGCCTGTTGAAGCCCCGACACCGGAGAAGAAGGCGAGGTGACCGGCAGCGTCATCACCACCGAGCGACGGTGGAGCGCCTGCCCTGCGCAGCCACGTGAGGATTGAGCGAAGCGAGTAGCCACCAAATCGGCCGCCAATTCGGCGTCGCACGTCTTTGCCGCCACGTCCATCCATCCACATCACGCAGTCACCAACGGGGTGTCCCGCTGCATCAACAGGAATCGTCGAGGCCCACTGCGCAGTGATGCCAACGCCGACGACTTGGCTCGGCTCAATGGTGGTCTCGGCAAACGCCTGCTTGGCCGCCCCCGAGATGATGGTCCACCACGCTTCGGCATCTTGGGTGGCCGCACGGCGCTCGCCGTAGATGGTTTCGACTGGAACGTGCGTCTGCCAGGCAGCAATGCCCGGTACCGAGACCAGGCCGATCTTCGGTCCGCCAGTCCCAAGATCGACGGCAAGGACATACAGCTCGTCGCGATCGTGCACGGTCAGCCGACGTGTTCGGGAGGAAGGCTCATCTGGGTATCGAGCATTGACCCCATCATGGCGTTGATGAACTCTTCGGCTTCATCCGTGAAGCCACCTTCAACACCGCCATAGATGCCGCTTGATTTTGCTGGCGTGTCTCGCCGCTCGTTGGCATAGACCACGGCATCAGCGAGGTCGGTCGTGAATTGTGCGGCAACGCCAGGTTGGGTCTGGGGTCGGGTGACCGCCATGTGGATGGCATTTGGATACTGCTGGCCATTGAACCGCCATCCACGCTTCCGCATGAAATCGTTGATGTGGTAGATGTCGAAGTCATCAGACGTGAAGCTGAAGAGGTAGGTGGGCTTGCCAAGCATCCGAAGTTCCGGGTGCGAGGCGACTGCAGCCTTCATGACGTCAGCAGTCTCGAAGATTGCCTTTGCGTACTTGAGATAGCCCTCTCGACCGAGGGAGACCATTGCCGCCCAGGTTGCCGCCAGCATTCCTCCAGAACGCGATCCTTCAATGCCAGGGGAGTGGTACTTCCCGCCACTCCAGTCCGATTGGAAGAAGTACTGGGCGTTGCGGTAGGCCTTGTCACGAAACAACAGGGTCGAGGTCCCCTTGAGGGCGTAGCCGTATTTATGGGTGTCGGCTGAAATGGACGTCACCCCGGGAACTCGGAAGTCGAAGGGCTTGATGTCATAGCCCAACGCTTCACCGAAGGGAAGAATGAACCCACCGAGGCAGCCGTCGACGTGCAGGCCGCAGCCATGCTGGAGGGCGAGTTGACCAAGTTCCGCGATTGGATCAATGGTTCCCCAGCCATAGTTCGACGCTGAACCAATAAGAGCAACGGTTTGGTCGTCGATGTTGTTGGCAACCCACTCAAGGTCAACCAAGGTGGTTTCTGGGTCAACCGGAGCGATTCGGAGTTCAATGCCGAGCAGATGGCAGGACTTGGCAAAGGCTGGGTGTGCGGACTCGGGCTTGATGACGTTTGGACGGGTGATGCCACGGTGCTTGGTTCCGTATTCACGGTAGGCGAGCATCGCGTGGAGAATCGAACCGGTTCCACCAGTCGTGAGTAGCCCAACTGGGTTCCCGTCGGTGACGGCATCGGCGTGAAAGAGATCGAGAGCCATGGCGAGAATTTCGCCTTCGAACTTCGTTGCACTGGGGCACAGGTCACGTTGGAGTGAGTTCACATGACTGAACATTCCAAAGGCCTCGTTGAGGTAGGCGTAGTGCTCGTGGTCCCCGCAGTACATCGTTCCTGAGCACTTGCCGGTCTCCCAAGCCGCATCTTCTTCGGTGGCCATCATTCGAAGCTCGGCCAGGATGTCCTCTCGTGGTCGACCCTGGTCGGGAAGTCGTCGATTAACGGTGAAACGATCGGCATAAGGAAAGTCAGCCATTTGCGGTCCTCTCGAGACGAAGTTGGATTACTGAAATACGCCCTGCCACTTCGACAGAGCAAAACTTCTGATGCAACGTTTAACGACGTTCAAGAGCGAGTGCTCGGCTAAACGCTCCAATCACCTCTTGTTTGGTCCACGGAGAAGGCGCCATGGTGATGAAGTAGTCCTCCAAAGCAAGATCGGCAAGGCCACCAAGGTCGCCTTCGGTGAAACCCAAACTTGAGAGCACAGGGAAGTCAAGGTCGGAGAGGAGCTGCTCGACTGCTCGAACAGCCCGACTGCCATCTGCGGTGCCATCTTGCGGGGCACCCATGGCGTCGGCGATTCGCTCCAACTGCTCGGGTACAAAGGCTCGTTCGCGTTCGAGCGTCTCCGCCAACACCAGCCCAATGGTAAGCCCGTGTGGCACGTGTTTCACCCCACCAATTGCTTGGCCGAGCGAATGCTCTGCAGAACAGTCCGACACGTTCATCGTGAGTCCAGCCATCATTGAACCGCACGCCATTGCCGATCGGGCTTCTGCATTAGAACCGTCTTTGTAGGCCGCAACGATGGCGGGTGTCATCATGCGAATGGCTTCAAGGGCAATGCCATCGCCAATTGGCGTGCGACAACTAGCCACCATCCCCGCAATTGCTTGGGCAATCGCGTCAATGCCGGTGTTGGCCGTCATTGACGGCGGCATGGAGGTCGAGAGCAGTGGATCGACGAGTGCATACTGCGCCCGAAGCAGTGCATTTGCAATGCCGTTCTTCGTTCCTGCAACTGGGTCACTCACGACGGATCCGCCGGAAACCTCTGACCCGGTCCCCGCACTGGTTGGCAAGGCAACAAGTGCGACCTTCGGGACGGGGTAGGACGGTCGGTCACGAAGGAAGTCAGCGAATGAACAATCAAGTTGAGCACAGAGCCTTGCGGCCTTCGCCGTATCAATGACCGAGCCTCCGCCAAGTGCCACCAGGACGGTTGCCTTTGACGCGCTCAGGGCAAGCGTTGCTGCGTCCACCATGTCAATGGTTGGTTCTGCCGGAGGTTTGTCGAAGCGACTGATGGTGATGCCGGGAGTTGCGGCCAGAAGGTGCAGGAGGTCTGCCGCAGCCGGATTGAACTGTTCAATCCCTTCGTCAACCATGACGAAGACCGACGTTGCCTCAAGTTCTTGGAGAACTGCGGGAAGGCTCGATGCCACTCCTTCTCCAAATCGAATCTTGACGGGAAGGTGATTACCAAAGGGCGAAATGGCGTCCATGGAGGTAACCGTAGTCCTCACCTTGGACGTGGTTCTCGCGATCTGAGGTGGTTCTCTGAACGGCAACTTTGAGGTAGTCGTTCGAAGCGCAATGTGCGAACTACGCCGCCAACTACCTAGAAGGGCTGCGGGAGAAACTGGCCTTGAAGCCTCAGCTGGACTTCAACTCCATAGTTTCCCAAGAGATTTCCAACTTCTCACCCGCGTGACCAGAACTACGTGCGTTGAGTTCTGGTCCTTTCCACTTGCATGGCCAGCAGTTGTAGAAGTTCATGCGGGCGGATACCTTGCCAGCGTCATTGAGGAAGATGACCGAAACAGAACGACGGTCAACCTTGCCATCAAGAACGGCTTTTCGCCACTTGTACCACTCGCTCGTATTGGACCAGTCCTTGGAGAGGACTACTGATTGCACGGTTGGCGTTCCGGGATTTGACGTGATCGTTCCGGTCCCGGAGTTGAGTTCATAGGTCACGTCGCTGGTTGACTCTATGGAGTCGACGCTGATGAGTCCTGCTACCGCTACACCATTGATTTGGACGGCGACTCGAAGTCCAGCAGCCGATGCGGAAGGAAATCGCCGAGTTGCGGCTCCTGCTGTCTCGGCTCCCGCGGCAATAGCAGTCGCCCCCGCAAGGGTTGCTGCCCCCGTCATTTTGAGAAGGTCCCGCCTGCTGGTGGAACTCACTTCGTTCGATGCACCTTGCGACTCAGTCATGGTTATCCCCCCGATACTCAAACCTGTCTTTAGGTGAATGTAGATCATCAGGACGGCTCGCGCGTGGTCGCGACCAAACTAGGAGTACCTGCATGGAGCCAATGGGACGACGTTTGAACGCCTTGAATTGCGAGGAGTCCCTGATGCCTCACGTCAAATCCTCCGCGAACGCTGATTCATTGCCTCACCAAAAACCT
Organism: uncultured Actinomycetes bacterium; assembly: GCA_903874965.1. Classification (GTDB taxonomy): domain Bacteria; phylum Actinomycetota; class Acidimicrobiia; order Acidimicrobiales; family RAAP-2; genus CAIQEU01. The sequence goes on from CAIQUD010000015.1 coordinate 22,755, forward strand.
CCGGATCAGGTTTGGAGTTAAACGACCGATTGACGTTCATTGGTGGCTTGGTTTTGGGTTTGTAGGCGCTCAGTCGTTCGA